>MHDZ01000076.1:0-30814 GCA_001805055.1 Nitrospirae bacterium GWC2_57_13 | reverse complement strand
TGCGGCTGAAGAGCCGTTACGGACAGGCGGACATCAAGAAGGTGCGGGTTGAGGGAACGACCTTCTACCGCGTACTGGCGGGAAAATTCCAGTCCCTTGAAAAGGCCGAAGGGGCGCGCGCGGGACTGGAGGCCGAAGGACATGAGGGCAGCTTTGTCGTGGCCCTGGATTGACCTGCTCCTGCCGCTTTCTTATACCTCGCCTACTTGTGACACTTCACGCAGTTCTGCTCATCTAACACGCCAAAGGATCGCTCCCCGTTGTGACACTTGCCGCAAAAGTCTCCCTTGGTTATTTTCGTCATGTCCATCTTATAGGAGCCCTTTGTCATCTGGAACACGTGATAGTGGCAGCCCGTGCACTTCAAGCCCCGGCTGGTAACGTGGAGCTCATGACTGAACACGACCGGTTCCGCGCCTTTAGGTTTGAACGTAACGTCGCCCCCGCCAATCGACTGGGCGCCGCCGGCGGCCGGCAGAAGCACTAGGAACAAAAGGCCCGTCGCGAGATTTCTCTTCATGCTTCCCTCCCGAGAAGTAGTGATGTCTTGTTAGGATCTATTCATCGTCTCAAAATAGCCTGAACCTTTTGTTTAAATCTCTCCCGTCCCCTCTATTCCAGAGAGGAAACTACCTCCCTTATAACTAGGATGTCATGAGGGACGCCTGATTGCAGTATAACAAAGATACAGATTATTACAATCACCATCTATTCGGTTGCGAAGTTTCGCAAGCTCCTTATCTCGATACTATTCAACGCTCGTACCGGACATTTTCAGTTCAGCCCTCGTAATAGGCCCCGTGGCCTGGAAAGATCGTTACCTTCCTGCCTGCCGGTACGAGACTTTGCTGCACCTCCTGCGCCAGCTCCTTCAGCGCCTCCGTCTCTTCCATATAAACGCGGGTATCCCGGTTCGGGTTTGTAAGCAGATACCGATAGATGTTCAGATGCTCCTTCTCGTCTGCAGAAAGGCTCGGCACGTTCAGCAGAAAATCGGATGTGAACAGCAGGCCCCGCTGACGGTTGAGATAGAACACCAGGCCTGGCGTGTGGCCGCCAAGGCTCTCGACCGCCTCGAACCGGAGCGGACCGATATCAAAGTCGGCGATGGTCCGGAACCTGCCTGCCCGGCCCGGGTCCTTGACGGGAAAATAGGTGATTCGCTCGGGAAACCGGCATTCCGTGAACCGGCTCGACAGGCGCGTATAATACTTGTTCAGGTTCAGCAGATCACCCGAAGCGCCCACGCCGCGGTTCATGTTCCTGATCACCTCGTCGGCCCCGGGATGCATGTAGACCTCGGTGCCGAACTCCTGCTGAAAATAGCCCGACCCGCCTGCGTGGTCCGTGTCCGGATGGGTGATAAAGATCCGCCTCACCGCAGCGGGATCAAGCTGCTTCTTCCGGAGCAGGCCCTTGATGTCCTCGTAGTAGACGCCGTGTCCCGTGTCGATCATGGTAAGCTCGCTGCCGTGAACAAAGAGAAAGAAATTCTCGCTCGTGGGAAGGCGGAAGCTAAGGAGCTTCACCTTGCCGGGAAATTCCCTGGGCGGCATCTCAAGAACCCTGAACTTTACACCGGTCTTTGCCCGTGATCGCGATGCAAGGGCCAGCACCTTCTCGAACACGTCGCCTGCCTCGAGGTTCTTTCCCGCTTCGGTGTAGAACCGCACCAGGTCCTGCTCCAGCTCGGCCGATGAGCGGACAAGGGAGCGCAGGTCCTCTATGTCGCTCTCGGGCAGCAGGCGTTTCAGTCTGAGAAAGAACTTCTCGACCATCTTGAGGCCGATCACCTGGGCTGCGCCTTCGGCGTCGGCGCCTCGGTAAATCACACGGTAGTGATGGCCCTGCTCGTTCATGGCTTCCATCAGCCTGGTGATCTCCGCGGTGTCCTTTGTTGCCATGGCAATGTCCGCCGACCCGGCGTCGACTTCCTCGTCATAGAGCATGTAGATAACGTTCGCGCCGTGCTGCGACAGCAGGTCCGCAAAAGCAGCGAGCGCACCGGGCCGGTTCTGGAGCCGCACCTTCACTTCGAGAACATTCTCAAGCGACACCACTTCCACTTCATGGGATGAGGTCCGGAGCAATTCTGATGAGTAGTGCTTTTTTTCGAGGACCTTCGTGAGCGCCTGAGATCCTTGGTCGTTGCTGAACTGAACCTCGACAGCGACACGGCTCGCATCAACAGAGCGGTCGTAGTGGAAGAAGGAGACATTGCCGCCTGTGGCGGCAATGTCAGAAGCGAATCCTGCAAGCGATCCCGGCTGGTCGGGGAGATAGACATGGAACTTCACGAGCAGGAAGGCCTGAGAAGGACTTTCGCCCGGCATGCCGCTTTCTACCCGGCGATAGATGCGGAGTGGGAAGGGTTGGGGAGAGGGGTCGCTATGCATTCAGAATTATCCTGATAACTGAACAAGGGCATGACATATCGCGAGTTAGGCACGGCAACTTGAGTGCGCTTATTGTCCATCTCAAGCTTTACTGAGTCCATCTCAAGTGGGTTCGTATTTTCTCCAGAAACATTGCTGTCTCACTTGCACGTGTTATGGCGAGCAAGTGCCCTGCGCCCTCAAGCACGTCGCAACCAGATGGCGGGCAGGGGATGATATGATCCTTTTTCCCATGCAGCCGAAACACCTTTTCTTGCAGGCCATCATACCCTGCCCAGGAAGGCAGATACATGGCCATGGCGCGAATGAATTCGGGATTCGCTTCGGCAAACATGCTGCTGACAGGATTCCTGTGCTTGCCAGCCAGGGCCTGGACGAGAGATATCGGCGTTATGCCTGCCAGCGGAGAAAGCCTTGCGAGCAGCCCTTGCACTTCTTTTGCATTGACAGCACTGCCGAGCAATATAGCAGCTCTTACCTCTATGCTGCTAGCGATCTCGAGCGCAACCATGCCGCCGAGCGAAGAGCCACCCACAATATCACCGCCGCTGATACGATTCTCGTTGATCACTCGTTGGGCTACTTCTTTATAAGAAGTCTCGCCATGATACTCCGGCCAATTGATAAAGGTGATCTTGAAGGATAACTCCCGGCGCAACGCGTCGTACATTGCTGCAGATGCACCCATGCCGGGCAGCATGAACCAGTTAGTCATGAGCTCATCTTTCACCTGAGAGAAGACTGCGATGGTTTATTTCTTTTCAAAGCAAGACGTGTTTGCTCGGATGTTTATGACATCATGGCCTTCGGCCATACAACAAATTTACATCTTGATATTTCCAAGTTCAAATTTTTAATCGCCGCCTCAAGCGCTATGAAGTCCCTCCGGCCTTGTATAAGGCGGAGTTCCGCCTCAAATGATCAGGTCCGTCACGTTCAGGTAGCGGTCGAACTTCTTCCTGGCGATGGGGACCTGATCGGCCAGCCAGATGAGCTGCTTCGAGTTCTCCACCGTCACCTTATCCCGCTCCTCACCCACAGGAAGCTGCTCGCCCTTCAGTACCAGATTTGAGCTATGGAGCTTCAGCGAGCGCGTATAGATGTCTTCAATATAGTCGGCAAGAGCCTTGTCGAAGAGAAAGGAACCCTCATGCGTGCGTGACCTGAAGGTGAGCAGGTCTTCCCGGTTGAGGTCTCCATCCCGTACCACCAGCGAAAGCAGCCGGATCACCTCGCGGTAGATGGAGAGCTGTTTTTCATAGATCGTTGGATTGATCTTTATCATGCTTATCCGGCGCTGTTCAAAGGCGATATAAACGGTGGCCGCCGCGATCAGCAGGATCAGAAAGGTCTGGACACCGTCGATAATCATCTGGAATACCATATCGGCCTTTGCCTCCCTCATGGACGAGAAACAACTTGTTATTTATCCTGACAAGAACATTTGGACGCGGATCAAATCGGATAACTGCGGTTAAAAACTGACACAAAACTCTTTTGCCGCTGAAAGAGAATCACCATTGGGGTGAAGGCTCTTTCTGCCTGAATGCCTTGTTTTATCTGCGAAAATCTGCAGTCATCTGCGTCCAACTTCCGCTTCTGCGATTATAGCACTTTCCGGCAATCCGGCGAGAAGGGGCGAAGCGTTATTTTCGTCGTGTCGCGGCCACCTTTCGGAACAGGGCAGGGGCCTTCAGCAGCAGCAGCGCGCCCAGGGCCGGCAGCCATATCCACAGAATTTCGCTGACCATCACGCGGGCGCCCCAGGGACCGAAAAAGGCCTTGATCCCGATGGGCGAAACGCGGACAGGCGTCCAGGGGAAGAAATAACGCGTCGTGTCAAAGGGGGAGAGCAGGGCAATGCCGAGTCCGCCGCTCGTAAAGGCATCGAGAATGCCGTGGGAGGCTGTAAGCAGGACAAAGTAAGGCGCGAAAAAGGACCATTGCCGGGAACGGTAGGGTTCTGATCTGAAAAAGACCGCTGTCACGAACAGACCGAGCAGCAGGGCGAAGAAGAGGGAGTGAAAGAAGCCCCGGTGGCCGAGGACGTCGCCGTAGCGGATGCCGAGGCTGAATCCGATCACGTCGGCGTCCGGGAGAACAGCGCAGAAGACGGAAAGGACCCAGAAGCGGACCGGCACGCTCCTGCCAACGGCTGCTCCGGCTGCAGCAGCGACAACACTATGCGTAATAAGGGAAGGCATGGCGTACCCGGGCCCTGCGAGATGGTCAGGAACAGTACCACAACGCAGCCTCCGGCTGCAATTGAAAATTGCAAATTATAAATTGAAAAATTGATGCCCGACCAGGGGCATGACGTCATAAGATTTCACGCGCACAGGCAGCGTCTTTAATGGCGGAAAGCATGGCTTCCTGCAGCAGCCAATACATGGGGGCCCAATTGATCGGCACAATCTATTTGACTCACCTTCACCGCTCTGCTACTGTGCGGCCTATGCGGCTCTTCAAGAAAAAGACGCTGACCGGGCTTTCCCGCACCTGCGGCTGAGCAGCCAAGATCGGTCCGACGGACCTGTCGGACGCAATGTGTGCGCTCCAGCTGCCCCAGGACCCGAACCTGCTCGTGGGATATGAGACATCCGACGATGCAGCCGTATACCGCCTTTCGCCTGACCTTGCGGTCATCAGCACCGTGGACTTCATCACCCCGCCTGTGGACGATCCCTACTGGTTCGGCCAGATCGCAGCGGCCAACTCCCTTTCCGATGTCTACGCAATGGGCGGACGGCCTGTAACGGCCCTGAACCTGGTCATGTACCCGTCAAAAAAGCTGGACATGTCCTTCCTGAAGGATATCCTGCGCGGTGGGAACGACAAGGTGGTCGAAGCAGGGGCTTCCCTGGCTGGTGGGCATTCAGTGGATGATAACGAGCCGAAATACGGCCTGTCCGTGACCGGAGTGGTCCATCCAAGCAGGATCTTAACGAATTGTAACGCAAACGTGGGAGATGCGCTTGTCCTGACAAAACCGCTCGGTACGGGCGTCCTGTTCAATGCGAACCGGTCTGGAAAGCTTCGCTATGCGGACCTTGAAAAGATCCTGCCCCTGATCGCGTCGTTGAACCGGCGAGCTCTAGAGGCGGCGCTCAAGTTCCCGGTCCATTCCTGCACGGACATTACGGGCTTCGGTATTGCCGGCCACGCCCTTGAGATGGCAAAGGGAAGCGGACTCCAGATCAGCCTGGAGTACAAAAAGCTGCCCTTTTATCCCGATACTCTCAGCATGTACAAGAAAGGCGAGACCACAGGCAGCAACAAGGCGAACCGGAAGCTCTGTGAAGGACACCTGAAGATCGCGGCATCGCTCTCGCGGGAGGAAGAAGAGCTGCTCTTCGACCCCCAGACCTCAGGCGGGCTGTTGCTTGCCCTGCCCGCCGGGCAGGCGGACGATCTGGTAAAGGCACTGCAAGCCGCCGGTGTCGTGCATGCCGTAAAGATCGGAGAAGTGATCCGTGCTGAGCAAGCGGGAGTGCGGGTTGTCTAGGCCCTTTTATCCTGCCCCGGACAAACCGGAACTACTGTGAGAAGAATTTGTCTTCTTAGTTACTCCAGGGTGATTCTTGCATCTTTTTTAGGGCTTCGAGATATGCGTGTCTAAAATTATTATTTGATCTATCCGCACGTATCTGCGTCCCACTGCGCTTTCCCGGTTTATTCTTTTGCATCCTGTATCAGTTGTCCCACGCACGGCCTTCGCTTCATCGGCTCTGCGTCGTCTCGGCGCCCGCATCCAGCATGCTTCTCATCACCCTCAGCAGGCTGTCGATCTCCAGGGGTTTTTGAAAAAATTCGAACCCCGCATCAGAAACGCCCTTATCGGCAAGCATATCCCGCGTGTACCCGCTGATCAAGATGATCTTGCAGTCCCTGCCGCTGTTCCTGATGAACTCACAGACCTCCCTGCCGCTCTTTCTCGGCATGACCATGTCGATGATCGCCAGGCTGATATCCTTGCGATGTTCCCGGTATCTCTCGATGGCTTCGACGCCGTCTTCCGCAAGGACCACCCCGTAGCCGTGCTCCCGAAGGATATCTTTTAGAAAGATCCTGACCACCAGGTCATCCTCGGCAACAAGGACTGTTTCATGGCCGCGGTATTCTTCCGGTTTCTTCGTCACGCTGATCATGCTGAGATCTTTTCCCTGCTCGTCCCGGTGCGCCGCAGGGAGATATATTTTGAAGGTCGCGCCGCGCCCAGGCCGGCTCTCAGTGGTTATGAATCCCCGATGCTGCTTCACGATATTATAGATGATCGACAACCCGAGGCCGGTGCCCTTCCCTTTTTCCTTACTCGTATAGAACGGCTCGAAGATGCGCTGCAGATCTTCCTCGTCGATGCCGCAGCCCGTGTCGGACACGGTGAGCATCATATAGTTGCCCGCCTGCGCCCCGTACTGACCCGCGAATTCCGCGCCGAGCACCACGGGGTTCGACCGGATCGTCATGGCCCCCCCGGAAGGCATCGCGTCCCGTGCATTCGTAACGAGGTTCATCAGGACCTGCTCGATCTGATGGCGATCCGCCTCAACGGGGAACTCGATGCCCGTCGTCGTTGCGGTGAGCTCGATATCCTCTCCGATGAGCCGCTTGATGAGCACGGCAATATCGTCCACAACCGACTGCATGCTGACCATCCCCGGCCGCAGTTTCTGCCTGCGGCTGAAGGCAAGCAGGTTCGAAGTAAGACTCTTCGCCTGTTTTGTGGCGGTCAGCACGTGGTCGATATAGGTACGGGACACGTCGTCGATGTTCGTCAGCTTTTTCTGGAGCATAGAGGCATAGCCGCTCACGGCCGTCAACAGGTTGTTGAAATCGTGAGCGATGCCGCCGGCCAGCATACCGAGGGATTCCATCTTCTGTGACTGGTGCAGCTGCTCCTCGAGGTTTTTTCGGTCCGTGATGTCGCGGTTGCTGACGCGCCTGCCCAGAAAGGAGTCACCGACCGAGATGTGCTCGCATCCGTGCGACAGCCATTTCACCTGGCCGCCCTTCGTCGTGATGCGGACCTCCATCTCTTCGTGCTGGGGAGACCTGAACTTTTCCATATGTTTCCTGAACTTCTCCCGGTCCTCGGGATGGATGATCGAGAACAGAAGGCCGGGGTCGCCCATGAACTCTTCCTGCGTGTATCCTGTTATGTGCGCGCATGAGGGAGACATAAACACGAGCTTTTTCTGCTCATCGATCCAGTATTCCCAGTCGTAGGCAAACTCCGACAGGGTCCTGAACTTCCATTCGCTCTCGGCTATCTTTTCTTCCCTGCTTCGTACGCCGCGGGCGAACAGCATGATGCCTGCGATGCCGAAGACCCAGAGGAGCATGTGGGACACAACGATCGTCTTCTGCGTCCTCGCCGCCCCCTGCAGATAAGGGGCCATGGGAACGGCGATGCTCATCCCTCCCCGTATGTCCCCCACCTTATATCCCTGCATGCCGTGGCACTTCAGACAGCCCTGCACGGTGATATAGGGTTTCATGATCCTCATGTAGGGAACGCCGCCGATGGTCGTTCTCTCGCTCACTTCCGTCGTCTCGTCGACGAAGGACAGCAGGGCCTTCCGCTCCCAGGGGTCCGGATCGTTCTCCGGGTTCAGGGGCTTGAGGCTGACGGTCCGGTTGATGGATGCCAGGGGTGACTGTTCCTTGAGCAGCGCGTAGGCCTGCCTGGTCATTCGGAAAGGATTGATCAGCGTGAGGGCCGTTCCGTCTATCGTCCGTTTTTCCCGGTTGGGATGCACGAGATAGGGATTCGGCGGGTTCGTATCGGAAATGGGGGCATAGACGCCGCCCAGCATGGTGTTCCAGCGCCGGTACGCGATATTATGTTCAAAAATGGTCCGCGCTTCGACCCGGGCCTTTTCCTCTGTCTCCTGATGAGCCTGATAATTGTTCCACAACCCGGACACAGCTATAAGAACGGTCCAGACAATGGCAAGCGGGACAATGATATGCTGGGACTGGCGGGACGTTAGTGAGGTCAAAAATGGCATTGGCGTACTATAACACACCGGAAAGCCGCTGCGCAATATGCTCGTAAGGAGCGCGTCTGTGTGGGAAATTTTTACACCTGCTCAGAATGAATCACCTCGTAGCAAGCTGACGGGGTATCAGGGAATAGCAAGTTTACAATTTTTAATCGCGGCGGAAAGCCTCACTATGCATGATGGTAATCCGCTGGCGGGGAGGCCGGCCGAAGGCAGCGGCGCGGGCTGTCCGTGCCTGGCCCGGCACCCTCAGGGCTTCTTCGTGTCCGCTTCCGAGAGCATCCCCTTGCCTGCGTGATAGCAGAACCCCATGACGCAATCCTCGATGCCCTTCAGGTGGCCCTCCTGCAGCAGCCGTTCGATGGTGGCGATGATCTGTGGAACATTGCGTCCCTTGCGGACAACGGGCCTGAGGGACAGATCGCTTTCACTAATGATGCCCTTCTTCACGAGCTGCTCCAGCCGCTCCTTCACGGAAAAATAGCTGCCTTTATCTTCTTCCATTTGTTTATCTCCATCAGTGAACATTTTTGAGAAGAGTCCCATGGAGCACCGTTCCATTCAGCATGTTGTTTTATGATAATGCACTTGCCATAAGCGTAGCAGAGCAATCGCGGATTGACAAGAGGTTTTTCAGATGACGCTGAAAACCTTTACGGCACTGTCGAGATTGAAGTTCCTGCAATAAGCTGCGGGGAGTGCGCTCACTCCGGAATTCAAACCTGTTAAATATATTTCTTCGCGCCTTTGCGGCGTCGTGGCAGACTTTGGTTGTGGCCTTCAAATCCCCTACGGCTATGCCCTGCTCTTCTCGCACCACTCCCGCGCGTTCTGGAACATGCGCAGCCAGGGCGACACTGTCTGATTCGCGCGGAGGTTCTCAGGCAGCCAGGGCCACTGCCAGGTCAGGACCGTGCGCTCCGGATGGGGCATCATGGCCAGGTGCCTGCCGTCAGGCGAGCAGAGGGCCGCGATGCCGGCAGGGGATCCGTTGGGGTTGAAGGGATAGGACTCGGTGGTCTTTCCCTTGTCGTCCACGTACCGGATAGGCGCAAGTCCGTACTCGGTTTCGTTGAAGATCCCGCGGTCCGGAAAGTATGCCATGCCCTCGCCGTGGGCAACCCAGATGCCGAGCACCGAGCCTTCCATTCCCTTCAACATCACCGCAGGGCCCGGAAGGATCCTGACGGTCGAGAAGCGCGACTCGAATCTGCCCGATGCGTTGTGGATGAACCGCGGCTGCAGCTCGTCGCTGATGCCGCGCCAGGGCACCCAGCCCAAAAGCGCCATGAGCTGGCATCCGTTGCACACGCCCAGGCTGAAGGTATCCGGCCGGTTATAGAAACGCTCGAACTGTTCCCAGAGCTTCCTGTTGAACCGTATCGTCGCGGCCCAGCCCTTGGCGGAGTCGAGCACGTCGGCATAGCTGAAGCCGCCAACAAAGACCACGCCGCGGAACTGATCAAGGGTCACGCGGCCGGAAAGCAAGTCCGTCATCATCACGTCCCAGGGCTCGAACCCGGCCATGGCAAAGGCCGATACCATCTCGCGGTCGCCGTTCGACCCTTCCTCGCGGATCACCGCCACCTTCGGCTTCTTCATGCTGCACAGGCACTCCTGCGAGGTTTCCTCGGACGCGAAGGCAATGAGATACTTCGGCCCGCTGCGGTCAAAGCTGTTCTTCCGCTCTTCCCGAATGTTGTCGGGATTGCGCTGCATCAGGTCGAGGCTGAAGCTTGTCTCTTCCCAGATGTCGCGCAGCTTGCACAGGTCGTCGTCCAGCACCGTGCTGTTGTTCACCTTGACCGTCACCTGTTTTTTCACGATGCTCTTGCCGATCCGCTCATACGGCACGGCAGCCTCGTCCAGCACACCGAGCACGCGTTTCTCCTGTTCCGGCAGATATTCGATCACAAATCCCAGCTCTTCCGAGAACAACGACGGCATTACGCCGCTTTTTCCCTGAAGCTTGATATCGATGCCGCAGTTGCCTGCAAAGGCCATTTCCAGCAGCGTGGTGATCAGTCCGCCGTCGGACCGGTCATGGCCGGCAAGGATCGATCCTTCGCTCAACAGCTTCTGCACGGCAATGAAGGCCCGTTTCAGCAGATCGGCAACTTCCACATCAGGCGACTCATGACCCACCTGGCTGAAGGTCTGGGCAAGGGCCGAGCCGCCGAGGCGGTCCCTGCCGCCGGCAAGATCAATGTAGAGCAGCAATCCCTTTCCCGGCGCCTTCAGGTCCGGCGTCACGGTCTTAGTGACGTCCGGGCAGGTGACGTAGGCGGAAATCACGAGCGTGCCCGGTGACTTGACGATCTCCGAAGCGTTGCCAGGCCCCGTGACCTTCGCCGCCATCGAGAGGCTGTCCTTGCCGCCGTCGACGGCAATGCCCAACTCGATCATCATGTCGCGCATAGCAACGGCAGCATCATAGAGCCGCGCACCTTCGCCCGGAAGTTTGGGCGCCCACATCCAGTTGGCAGAGCAGCGGATGTCCTCGATGCCGCTCACCTGTGCCCAGACAATGTTCGTGAGCGCCTCACCCACGCTCATGCGCGCCATGGAAGCCGGATCGATCAGCTCCTTCACGGGCTGTTCGCCGATAGCTGTTGCAGCACCTCGCAGGCCGAAGTGGGACTGGGCAATGACGGCCACATCAGCCACCGTCAGGTGCAGGGGGCCGCAGCACTGCTGCTGCGCGATCAGTCCCGTGACGGAGCGGTCCACCTTGTTCACCAGGAAACGCTTCGAACCCACAGACAGCAGCCGCAGGACACGTTCAAGGGCCTGGAACACCGTCAGGTCCTTCGGCAGTTTCAGCGGATTCAGTAGTCGGGGTGTTCGGTCCAGAGTAAAGGTTTTCTGCGGCATCTCGCCCAGCACCTTCGCAAGCTCAAGGTTCACAGGTGTGGAACCGTCGATCGCATCGTGCAGAACAATGAAGCCGTCGCCCGTGACCGTGCCGATGAAAGCAGCGGAGACCTTCTCGCGTTCGCAAAGCGACGTGAAGAGGTCCGCATGCTCGGCCTTGATCAGCAGGGCATTCTGCTCCTGATACTCAGCGCCCCAGATCTCAAGGACCGAGAGCGTGGCATCTCCCACAGGGACCTTGCGGATCTCGATCTTGCCGCCTGCGGGATGGATGATCTCTTTTACCACATTGCAGTTGCCGCCTGCACCCTGGTCGTGGATGCTCGCGATGGGGTTCTTATTGCCCAGCTCGATGCAGGCGCGGATCACGCGGTTCATCTTCTGCTCCATCTCGGCGTCACCGCGCTGCACGGCATTAAAGTCGAGCTCCGCGACATTCTCGCCCTGGATCATGGACGATGCCGCGCCGCCTCCCATGCCGATGCGGTAGGCCGGGCCGCCCACCTTCACGACCAGCATGCCCTTTTCCGGCTCCGCTTTCGTTGTGTGCTGCGCGTCCATCTGGCCGATGCCGCCGCTGAACATGATGGGCTTGAGCCATTCCCGGCGCTCGCCGTCAGGCAGGCGCAGGCCAAAGGAACGGGTAAAGCCCTGGATCAGGGGTTCGCCGAACTTGTTGCCGTAATCCGAGGCGCCGTTGCTCGCCTCCACCTCGATCCGGAGAGGCGGCGCGAGATTGGTCGGATATGCATATGAAGGGTCTTCCCAGGGAAGCACGTATCCCGGGATCTGCAGATTGCCCACGCAGTAAGCGGCTGTTCCCGCGATCACGTGTCCGCCTGTGCCCGTGGCCTGCACGTCGCGGATGCGGCCGCCTGTGCCGGTCTCGGCGCCGGGAAAGGGCGCAACGCCTGAGGGGAAATTGTGCGTCTCTGCCGTGAAGATGATATGGGACGTTCTGCGCGTTTCCACAAAGGGAGACGGCTTTCCCGGTTCCTTCGGCGTGATCGTGGCGATGTCGTAGCCGCGGATGGCGCTGGAGTTGTCGCTGAAGGCAATAACGCTGTTGTTCTTGTTCGCCTCCCAGGTGGCCTTCACGATCTTCATGAGCGTGTCGGGAACTTCCTTCCCGCCCACCACGAGCCTGCCGCGGAAGAACCAGTGGCGCGAGTGTTCGCTGTTCGACTGGGAGAGGTCGAAGCACTCCACGTTGGTAGGGTTCCGGCCGATGTCCTTCACAAAGAGGTTCGTGTAGTAGTCCAGGTCCCAGTCGTCCATGCCCAGGCCCATCTCGCGGTTGATGCGCTCCAGCGCCGGTCGGCCTTCCTCCATAAGCGGAACGATGCGCACCGGCTCAGGCACCACGCCGGGATCAAAGGTGGTGAGCGGCGCAGGATAGAGGCACTCGGTCATGCGGTCATGGACGAGAGAAAGGAATGCCTCCCGCCGCTGCGGGGTCATGGCCGCGGGATCATCAAGGGTCAGGAAATAGCGGCGCGACCGCTCGACGCGCGTGATCTTGTCGAGTCCGCAGGCGCGGCAGACAGACACGGCGTTCGTGGACCAGGCAGTGGTGAAGCTCATGCGGGGGCCGACCTCGAGAATCAAGTTCGGAGTTCGGAGTGCGGAGTTCGGAGTGAGGGACGAATCCCCCCCTGACCCCCTGATGACAAAGCCTCCTCTCCCTTTTTCCCTCTCCCCGTTGGGGAGAGGGGCTGGGGTGAGGGGCGTTTTAGACGGGGGAGCGGGGGGATTTAAAAAACTTTTATCGGAGAATTTCGCCGGTTCAAAGGTTTCGGCCAGCAGCCATCGCAGCAGGCCCATCTCGTCCTGGGAAAGAGATGAAGTCGCGGCTATATTGTAGCAGAACTCGGTCTCAATGGCCTTGATCTGCCGACATGCCGTTAGCTGCGCGGCCTGCAGGAGGTTCGCGACCTGAAAGTTTGATAGCGCCGGGGTGCGGAAGAAGTGGAGAATGTTCATTTATTTACCTGCTTTCACGTTAGTGCAATAGATTAAAGCTCAAGCGCGATGTTTGCTCCCTTTTAGAGGCGGTTAAATTACATTACTAAGATGGTCATTAGCAGAGCCTCATAGAAAATAATCCGTCATTCCGGGCTTGACCCGGAATCCAGTGTTTTGGCATTGTTTCTTGGATTCCCGCTTTCGCGGGAATGACGAACAATGTGGAATTACCACCGCATGTCTTAGTAACTGTATTTGACCATTTTAACACCCCGGTGAACGGCTGCCCCCGCAGGGGGCAAGTCCTTCTCGACCGGTTTGATGGCTCGCGATGCTTTCGCGCGAGACATCAGGTCGGCCGCTCACCGGGGTGATGGGCCGCGCGAAGCGCGGGCCATCACCGCAAATCACCGGCGGCAAAAAAGCCGAGTGAGCGATAGCAAACGACGCTTTTTTGCCGTCCGAGCAAATTTGCTGTGTTAGGCGCTATTGAGGCAAAAGCTAAAGCAATTAAACGTGTGCTAATAGAAATAACACTCACCGGAGACTGTTTTTCCACTTTCAGTTTTTGCTCCTTCCAACTCTGCATAATTCTCAGAATAGCGATAGCATTCTCCCGTCACTGACTCTCCAGTTTCTGTTTGAGCACCATCTAATTCACCGTACTGATCACTATACATGTAACATTCCCCAGTGACTTGTTCGCCATCCTCAGTAGTCGCTCCATCCAGTTCGCAGTACCTACCTTCAAAACCAGCAGCATATACACCAAAAGCCATTAACAGAATTAGTGTAGCAACAATGGCAAGTTTGAGTTTATTCATTTTTTGCACCTAACGCAGAGCTAACCTGAGAGCGGCACGCCAGCACCGCGAATCAGGCTGATCGACGTGTTATGCGGTAATTTGAAGTAGTACCGTTGGATACGATTTTGTATCAGGGTCATACGAGAAGACCAGAAATGCCGAAGTTACCTGGGAGAATGGCCCAAACTTTATGCTGCCAAGCTCCTCCTTTGCTTCATCGAAAGTAAGCATAGGTTCATCAGTAAACAGACACACAACTATGCCGCTGTAAGGACCACCCAGATACTTTTTCGTGTCCTTTCCTACGAGCAGAGAGCTAACCTTCGCGGATATTTCGCCGAAGTTCCAGACCCTCATAACGCTTTCGCCTTTAGCATTCCTTCGCGCGGCCTCTTCACAAACAAACTCGACAACTTCTACCGCAATGAGGTTTCCCTTTCCGTTTTCACAAACGCAATCGGGTGGATCCGGACGGTTAGTGCGCGGATTTCACAGCCCAAGCGGAGAAACAGAATTTAAAGAACGCAAAAGTTCTTCGACAACGCCAAGTTCTTTTCGCTCTTTGTCAGGCCACTCAAAAAACGAGGCGTATTTTCTTTCGTTCGTCATGCTCGGTTCTCAATATTGCCGCATAATGATGGGCTGACCCGCCGGGCAAATCATGGTCTGTGTCGAGTCGTTTGTTGAAACTATTCATCAGCACGGCACCGCGTGAGCCGCTTCTAAAAACTTGTCAATATGTGTAAATTGCCACCCGACGCTTCGCAGATTATTGTTGATTGCATTCAATTGAAAGATCACGATTAGACTGCTAATAAATAATAAGGATTGTTGTTATATCCATCTTACGCCTCCTTCGTTTTACGCCGCAAATCATCGTGAGGTCGGGGCTGTTTCACGCCAAATCGGCGTATTGGTGTTATGGCTCCCTTTTTGTCGCATATTCAGCTTCAATTGCTACCTTTATTATGTATTGCAAATCGTCGATCCTTGGTATCTCAAACTCAACTTCAAATTCCAAGTTATGAAGATGATTTAAGGTTTTATAGATTGAGCCAATATTTTCTTTTAGCTCATCCCATGAAATATTTGCTGTTGTCCATACCTCTCTCGGATCTTTTACGCCTTTCTTGTCAATATGGAAGTGTGTTTTGTCCCTTACAATTTTGAGCTTTTCTGCAATATCATATATAGACATAAAATCTATATTCTCTCGCTTTATGAATTCCTTTACTTCTTTCGATCTACATCTAAATATATACCAAAACGTTGTGCTTTGAGAATTTTGATCTAATACCTTTATCATATGCGCAACCATGTCATTGAAAAGGGCATCTTGTGCAAGTGTGAAAAAAGTATCGTAATAATTTAGCAGTAGTTTGTCACCAATTTCGCGGTACGCATCAAGTTCTAACTTCGCAATTATCAACTCATTCAAATTTCTTTTTAATGCAGCATGATAAGTATCGTCATTCATATTATTTGAGTCCTATCCTCCGCTTTAAATAGGTCGCTCTTATTGCCGGCTAACCATTTATCACTTATACACGATGTATACTAAAATATAGCTATCGTCATGCTGTGCGCGACCCGCGGCCTTTCAAAAGATCGAGCCGCCCTGCAGGCCCGTGATGATCATCACGATGCCAAAGAGGATGGGGATCACCGTATACGCGGCAACATGGATGGCCACACCGGCCTTCTCTCCCCAGAACTTCTTCATCGCCTCCAGCTTGCCGAACTTGGCCGGATTTGTGGCGCGGACATAGGCCGCGTAGATGCCGTAGCCGATTGCGGCTGCTCCAATTAGCATCGTCACTGGATTCATGGAGTCCTCCTCTTTACAGGAAAATGCGAAGCTAGCCTGCCGCGTGTTTCTTTTCAGCCCGTGTTGAACGCTTGGTCAGGGGAACTTTGGGAACCAGCTTGAATGCCGGGATGGTCATCGACGTATGCTTTTATCTCGGCAACAAAATCTGCGCCATACCGCTCCAGCTTGACGTCGCCGACCCCATGAACCCGCCTCATGTCGGCGGGAGTGGCCGGATAGTGCCGGGACATTTCATGAAGGGTCTTATCTGAAAAAATAACATAGGGAGGCACGTGGTTGGCCTCGGCAAGACGTTTTCGGACGATCCGAAGCTTCTCAAAAAGCGCGGCATCGAATGGACCGTCCCCGGCGCCTTTCCTGCGCCGCTCACTGACCATCTTCTCTTCGCGTTTCAGCCCGAACACCTGCTCCGTTCCCGTAAGCGCGGCCCTGCCCCGAGGGGTAAGTTTCAGCACGGGGTAGCGGTCGCCGTCCTGGACGATCAGCTCCTGCGCAAGCAGTTCGTCGACAATGAAGCGCCAGTGGTGTTTATCCCCGTGCCTGCCCGCTCCGAAGGTCTTGATGCCGTGATGTCCCATCTCCCGCACGCGCTTCGTGTCCGCGCCCATGACGACATCCATGACATGGATGATGCCGAAGCGTTCATTCGTCCGCGCCATGGCGGACATCAGTATCTTCGCGTCGGTCGTGATGTCCGTGCGGTTGACGTTGCCGGTGCAGATGTCGCAGGCGCCGCAGTTGTCCGCCGGATAGGCTTCTCCGAAAAAAGCGAGAAGCTGTTTGCGTCTGCATGCATTATGGGAGGCGAAGCGCACGGTCTGGTTCAGTTTTTTTAGGGAGATCGTTCGTTCGGCCTCATCCTCCAGCTTGTCGATGAAATAGCGTATCCTCGGGATGTCGCCGCGGCTGAACAACAGCAGGCAGTGCGCCGGCTCACCGTCGCGGCCGGCGCGGCCCGTCTCCTGATAATAGGCCTCGATGTGCTCCGGAAGATCGGCATGCACCACAAACCGGACATTGGACTTGTCGATGCCCATCCCGAAGGCGATCGTTGCGACAATGACCGAAATCTCATCGCGGTTGAATGCTTCCTGGTTCCTGTCGCGCACCTCCGCAGGCAATCCGGCGTGGTAGGGAAGCGCCTGTATGCCGTGGGCCGAGAGAAGTCCTGCGGTCGCTTCGACCGAGTCCCGCGTGGTCCGGTAAATAATGCCGGCTTCGCCTTCATGCTCCTTCAGAAAGCCGAGAAGCTGTTGATCGAGCCCCGTTTTCGGGGCGACCTGGTAAAAGAGGTTGGGACGATTGAAGGACGCCCTCACGCAATAAGGGGCCCTGAGCCCGATCTTCCCGATGATGTCCTGCTGCACCTTTTCCGAGGCCGTGGCGGTAAAGGCGGCGACCGGAACGCCGGGGAAGCCGGCGGGGATGGCCGACAGGGAGAGGTAGTCGGGCCGGAAATCGTGGCCCCACTCCGATATGCAGTGAGCCTCGTCGATGGCAAAAAGCGACAGGGGCAGCTCCCGCAGCAGCTCCACGAACTGCGGCATGGCGAACCGCTCCGGCGCGATATAGAGGAGCTTGAGCTGGTTGCCCTTGAGCCTGCGGACAACGCCGGACAGCTCAGCCGCATTGAGCGAGCTGTTCAGGTAGTCGGCCGCGATGCCGTTTTCCTTTGCCGCGTCCACCTGGTCCTTCATCAGGGAGATGAGCGGGCTGATGACCACAGCCGTCCCCTCCATCAGCACCGCCGGAAGCTGGTAGCAGATGGATTTCCCGCAGCCCGTCGGCATGACCGCGAAGACATCCCGCTTTTCCAGGACCGCCCTGATAATGTCTTCCTGGTTCGGCCGAAAGGAATCGAACCCGAAAACCGTCTGGAGGGTATGATGAATTGAGGGTGTGTGTTGTAATTGCGGCATAGTTACCACGAAGCCATCGCCGATTGTTTCAAATCCATTGTCAGCCTTTTCTTTGAATCTATGCACAATTATGACAGCATTCCCAGCAATCGGTTGCGAATAATTTTTTCAGCTTCGGACATCATATGATCAATTAATTCCTTGCACGTTGGAATGTCATGAATCAGGCCGGCCACCATACCACACGACCAGGCGCCGGCATCCATTTCACCTTTCCTCATGATCCTGGGATACATTCCCGCCACTTCTTCGATTATATCCTCAAATTTAATATTTTTTCCTAATGCGGCTTCTTTTTCCAACAGGCGCTCGACGGCTGGATTGTTCATTACGCGTTCCGTATTTCGAAGTGGCCGCATTATCAATCGGGTGTCCAGCTCAGATGCGGCGACAATGGCCTTCTTGACATTTTCATGCACAGGAGCTTCTTTTGTAGCAATAAATCGGGTCCCCATGCTTATTCCATCAGCACCGAGACTAAGAGAGGCGACCAGACTTCTCGCATCCGCCATTCCACCGGAAGCAACGAATGGTATCGTAAGCTCCTCTTCCGCTCTCGGCAGGAGAATCATGTTGGGAATATCATCTTCACCGGGGTGGCCGCCACATTCAAACCCATCTACCGATACCGCATCACATCCGATCTTTTCCGCCTTCACGGCATGACGAACTGAAGTGCACTTGTGCATGATCTTCACTCCGGCATTTTGCAATTTAGGGAGATACGCTTGAGGATTGCGACCGGCTGTTTCAACTATGTTGACCCCGCCATCAATAATTGCGTCTATGTATCCCGGGTAATCCGGTGTGCTTACTGTTGGAAGGAACGTTAAATTGACCCCAAACGGTTTATCCGTCATCTCATGGCAGCGAGCGATTTCCTTTGCGAGATCTGATGGTGTTTTTTGCGTCAGCGCTGTAATAATTCCAAGACCACCTGCGTTGGAAACGGCTGCGACTAATTCAGCAAAACCTACATAATGCATACCGCCTTGAATGATGGGATGTTGAATGCCAAAAAGTTCCGTTATTCTTGTTTTCATGAGATGTTCCTTTTTTTTATTGTCTTCCTCTATTATATCTTAAGAATTAAGTAGTGAATGCTAACCGGTTACTGATGGGACGAAAAGCGCCCCGATAATTCCGAAACGCCGTTGTCAGTGGGGCGGAATGACAGCCCTTCCAGGCCGAATCCTTAAATGCGAATTGGTGCTGCCGTACGGGATACTGCTCCGCTCATTTTGCTTCCTTACTAAGGAAGAGTTCTCATGGCCCGACCAATAAGCTAAGCGCTCTTTTCGTGATGTGATGAATACCAATCAATAAGCTGTCGGATCATTTTTTGATACGATGTGTGGTGCTTCTTGGCTTCCTTCTTGAAAAATTCAATACTCGATCTCTTTAGCGCGATCGTGACCTTGACGTTGTCCTCTTTCAGAACCAGCTGGTCCGGCGGGGGGAGAAAATCATCCGCGACCTTCAATTTTCCCATCGGCTCGTCAGTATATTTAATTTTGCTCTTCATAGATCTTCCTTCCTTTCCTCCAATAGCCGGCGCCGTAAATGCGGATGACATGTCCCCTGTACGTAAACCGCACGGTCATTATGCCTTCGCCGACTCGGCCGATGCAGTAATATCGATTCTCCTCAGTACTGTGCTCAATATCTTCCGCAATGATACGATGGCGATCAAGAAAGGCACGCTGAGCAAGAGAAAACGGAACCCTATGCTTTCTCTGGTTCTCCTTGTCTTTATCCTCATCCCACTCAAAGCGGGCTTTATGCATGGTTATACTTTATCATAGGAGGGCGATAATGGCAATATAAATATATGGGTAATTGTATTGCTTGGGGTGGGTGAGCGTTGCAGTGGCACACCAGGACGCGACCAGAGGCGGCCGAGGCATCGGGAGAGGGCACGCCCTGCGTGCCCTCTCGGGTCCGTCATCGAATATGATGTAACGAACGCTCGGCTGCTATTTCTCGGCCATCAGGGAAACGACCTTCTGCTCCGAGGCCTTGCGCTCGCCGGCCATCTCGCACTTGCCGTCGAACAGCACGCCTTCCTCGATGATGAGCTTGGGCGTCTTGATGTTCCCGTTCACCGTGCCCGGCGCGAGCACGTGGACCATCTGGGTCGCCGTGATGTTGCCGATCACCTTGCCGCTGCTGATCAGCGTGCCCACGTTCACCTCGCCCTGGAGCAGGGCCTCGTCGCCGGCGATGAGGGTGCTCTTCGAAACGATCTCGCCCTCCACCTTGCCGTCCACGCGGATGGTGCCCTCGAAGCTCAGCACGCCCTTGAACGTCGTGCCCTTCCCGAGGAATGCGGTGATCTCAGCCTGGTCTGGTGTGCCTGTTCCCTTCTTCAGCATCTCTTCCTCCTGAGGAATAAAGTTTTTACCACAAAGGCACCAAGACACTAAGTAAATCTTTTTCTGGAGGTTATACTTTGTGCCTTCGTGTCTTCGTGGTATGGATCATCTCAGCAGATCTTATCCACGATCCTGTCGAGGTCTTCAGCGGAATAGTATTCGATCACGACCTTGCCGCCCTTGGACTTCGCTGCAATGCTCACCTTGGTGCCGAGGGCCTTGCGGAACTTCTCCTCCAGCGCCCTCAGCTCATGCGGCACCCGTACACGCTTCTCCGTCGGCGGGTTCTTGAGCCGCGTTGCAAGTGCTTCTGCCTCGCGCACTGACAGTCCCTTTTTCGCGATCGCGTTCGCCGCCTGTAGCTGGTCGCGCACGCGGTCAAGCGAGAGGATGGCCTTGGCATGTCCCATGGAAAGGCTGCCCTCGGCCAACGCCTGCTTCACTTCCTTGGGCAGGCCCAGGATGCGAAGGAAGTTCGTGACCGTGGAGCGCTCCTTGCCCACGCGCTTTGCCAGGTCTTCCTGAGTGAGCTTGAACTCGTCCTGAAGCCGCCTGTACGCCTCGGCTGCTTCGAGAGGATTCAGGTCCTCGCGCTGGATGTTCTCGATCAGCGCCATCTCGAGCAGCTCGCGCTTTGTCGCTTCCTTCACCAGGGCCGGGATGGTCGTGAGCCCTGCAATGCGGGAGGCGCGCAACCGCCGTTCGCCTGCGATGAGACCGAAGTTGTTCCCGATCTTGTGGACGATGATGGGCTGGATCACGCCCTGCTGCCTGATGGAAGAGGCCAGCTCCTTGAGCTTGTCCTCGTTGAAGACCTTCCTCGGCTGGAACTCGTTCGGCACGATCCGGTCCAGCTCGATATCCAGAATTCCGAGCGCCTTCCGCTCCTTATCATCGAGGCCGGACAGATCGGGAATGAGCGCGCCGAGTCCTTTACCGAGCGCCACTTTTTGCATGGCTGATGACCTCCT
The DNA here is from genome assembly GCA_001805055.1 of Nitrospirae bacterium GWC2_57_13. Lineage (GTDB taxonomy): Bacteria > Nitrospirota > UBA9217 > UBA9217 > UBA9217 > GWC2-57-13. Next base: position 9,672 of record MHDZ01000076.1, on the reverse strand, counting down.
TAGCGAGCTCAAGATAGCTTTGCGCCCCGCGCGACCTGATGTCGTACAACAGCGCGGGCTTGCCGTAGCTCGGCGCCTCGCTCAGGGCCACGTTGCGGTGGATGATGGTGGTGTAGACCTTGTTGCCGAAGTGCTTTCGCACTTCAGCCGCCACCTGCTCGGCCAGGTTGTTCCTGCTGTCGAACATGGTAAGCAGCACGCCTTCAATGGCAAGGTCCGGGTTCAGGTCCTGCTTGATGAGTTTGATGGTGTTCGTGAGAGCGGAGAGACCTTCAAGAGCATAGTACTCGCACTGCACGGGGATCAGCACGCCGTCGGCTGCCGTCAGAGCATTCACGGTAAGGAGGCCGAGAGAAGGAGGACAGTCAATGTAGATGAAATCGTATTCGTCGCGGATCGTCTGGAGCGCCTTCTTGAGCACCCGTTCCCGGGCGATCATCTGGATCAGCTCCACCTCGACGCCCACGAGGTCGATGCCCGCGGGGATCACGTCGAGGCACTTGAGGTAGGTTTTGACCTTGATGTCCTGGGCAGTGTTTTCTCCGGTGAAAAGATCGTAGGTGCTGGCTGAGAGCGTCTTGGGATCGATCCCCAGGCCGCTCGAGGAGTTTCCCTGGGGATCGCAATCGATCAGCAGGACCTTCTTTTCCGCTGCGGCCAGCGATGCGGCGATGTTCACGGCCGTTGTGGTCTTGCCCACGCCACCCTTCTGGTTGGCGATCGCGATTACCTTGCCCATTCAGCCTCCGGTTTATATCGGAACAGAGCGTACTTTACCACAGGATAGCACCAAAGGAAAGCGAAAATTCATCCGCCATTACAGTCAGTTCGGAGGCCTGTCCTGACCAGGAAGAGCCAGGCGGGATTTGGCCGCCGATGGCAGCAGATCAGGCAGGAACAAAGGGGTTCTCGCAAAGCGAGACTTGAGATCGTGGCAACAGCCAAAGACGTCTCTCGCAAAGCTCGCAAAGGACGCAAAGGTAACCTGAATTCGAATGTGAGCCGAGAATAACAGAGGGGAATTTCGACGCTGATTTACGCAGATGAGCGCGAATAAAACAAGAACGAGGGGGTTTTCTCGAAAAAGCTTGAACCGGTTTAACTCAGCAGTCCCGCTTTTGTTTGCGACCTTTGCGCCTGGCGAGAAAACATCTAGCTTTTACTTTATGCTCATATGTCGAGACTGTTCAAGTTCACTCCGAGTTCCGCATTCAAAATGTTCCACGTGGAACATCCTACATTCTCCCCAGCTCGGTCCCTGCCGGGCTGACGCGCAGGGAGCCGAAAACCACATGCCGTATTGCCGACAGGTCTCGCAGCGGCGTGATCACCCGGAGCACCTGGTCCCGCACATCGAATTCCCGAAGGATGCCCAGGCCCATGCAAAGGTTCTGGTCGTCATTCAGACCGAGCAGCAAGTGGTCCATCTCGGACCGCTTCAGGACCGTCACCTCTCTCACGCTGTATGCTTCCTTTGCCGTGAAGAGCTCGTCACCCGAGTACTCGCCCTCCATCATCATAAAGAGCCGGTCCGCTGACAGCTCTGCATGGACCACCAATCCCCCGACGATCTTCGAGAGCTTGTTCACGTCATAGAACGCGAGCCGCTCGCCTGTGCCGATGCCGTGGCCGTGGATGCCCACGTCGGCGATCTCGATCTCCTGGAACCCGGCGCCCCGAAAATACTCCTTGAACCGAAACTCCCGTGAAGCAAGCCGCGCCTCGCGGGTCAGGAGCTTTGCTTCCGGCGCGACCGGCATGCGGAGCATCAGAAGGCCGGCGCGGTGGCTATGGGGCGAAAGCAGGTGCTCGACCTCGCTGCCCTTCTGGAGCGCCACGATATACTTCGGCCCGCTCATATCTATCTCGTGAAAACCGAGCTCCCTGGCAGCGCCGCCGTGCACAAGTCCACACGTGTTCACGATCAGAAGGTCCGGTTCATAGGCTGCGGCCCGCACTGCGAGTTTCTGCAGACCCGCGATCATCTCGAGCAGATGGCCAACAGGGCTCGTGTTGCCGATGAAGGTCGTGCTCATGGCACCTTTCCGTGTCAGGAGCTCCTCGGCCGCCGTATAAACGGAAAGAGACAGCACAGCAGGTGGACCGACAAAGGGCTGGCCGGGGTCGCCATCGATCCAGGCGACCTTCTTTCCCTGTCTGCAGAAGTTCGCCGTCAGGTACTGGCAGAAGGTGGTCTTGCCGGAACCCGGCGCGCCGATGACCATCACGGGCCCGCCGTGGGACAGGATCTCCTCGGCTGCTCTTCGCCATTCGGCAGGTATTTTCAGTTTTGTAGTTTCCATAATTGAACCAGAATCAAAGGCGTCTCTCGCAAAGCTCGCAAAGGACGCAAAGGAAATCCTTGGGTCCAGGTTTAAACCCAAGGCTGTGCATTCCTTTGCGACCTTTGCGCCTTGGCGAGAAAACATCCTGCTTTTCCAGCTTTTGATTTATACAAAAATATCACTATCGATTACGTTCACTCAGCACTCGTCACTCCCCACGTGCAACATGTTCCACGTGGAACATTGCCCCCTACTCCGGCTTCTTGAAGATCCAGATCGCCCGCCCGTAACTGGAATGGGGCAGCGTGAACGGGATCACCTTTGCCACAGCAAGGCCGGACTTCCCGACCGCAGCCTCGGTAACGCCCTCTTCGGGCCCTCTGCTCAGGATGAGCCTTCCGCCCTTTTTCAGAAAGGGCGCACCAGCTGCCAGCGCTTTGTCCATCTGGGCAAAGGCACGCGCAGTCACCACGTCGTAGGATTCCCGCATTGTCTCGGACAGGGCCTCTGCTCTCTCGTCCAGAACTTTTACTCGCTCAAGGTTCAGCGTTCTGACGATGTGGCGAAGAAAGGAAGCCTTCTTCTTTACCGACTCTACCAGGGTGACCGCGATCCCGGAAAAAACGATGCGCAGCGGCAAGGCAGGAAAGCCCGCGCCGGACCCGATGTCCATAAGCGTCAGTCCCGGACCAGGAGAGAACCCCTTCGCAAAGGCGAGTGAATCCAGCAAGTGCTTGATAACGATCTCCCGCTCCTCGCGCACTGCCGTGAGGTTGATCTTGCGGTTCCACTTTTTCAGCTCTGCAACATAACGGAACAGGACATCCACCTGCTCCGTGGAAAGCGGAAGACCGAGCTGCTCTGCTCCTGAGATCAGTAGTTCTCTATTTTTCACTGCTGCCCCTCATAGGATCTACTCATAACCAAATATACAGAAAAAAACAATTAGACACAGATGACTGATGAAAAGAATCCGAATCCACTTAAACCATTCTTCGCGCCTTAGCGACTTCGCGGCATCATTGGTTCTGAACTTCCCATTTCCTCAACTTCCCATCTTCCTACCCTCCCGACCTCCTACCTTCTCCCCGTCTCCCCGTCGCCCTGTCGCTTTGTCGCTTTGTCACTCCCGCTCCCGCCCCGCTTCCTTTTCTCAAGCGCCACCATCAGGAGCGAGATGGCCGCCGGGGTGACTCCTGATATGCGCGATGCCTGGCCGATCGAGACCGGCTGCACCTGCTTCAGTTTCTGGCGCACCTCGTTTGCCAGGCCTGAGACTGAATCATAATCCAGTCCCTGCGGGATGGCCCTTTCCTCCAGCGATGAAAAGCGCTCCACCTGCTCAAGCTGCCGTCGGATGTATCCTTCGTACTTTACCTGGATCTCCACCTGCTCAGCCGCAGAAGGCTGAAGCGGCGCAGGCGGCGGACTGAAGGCAGCCACATCCTGATAGGTAAGCTCGGGCCGCCTGAGCAATTGCTCCAGAGGTGACTCCTCGGAAATTTCCGCAGTGCCCTTCTCCTTCAACGCCGCGTTCACTGCAGCGGGCTTGACCCTTGCTTTCCTGAGCCGCGCTATCTCTTCTTCGATGATCCGCTTCTTCTCCTGGAACATACGGTACTCATCGCAGTTCACGAGTCCCATATCCCGCCCTTTTTCCCGGAGCCGCAGGTCTGCATTGTCCTCCCGCAGGATCAGCCGATACTCGGCCCGGGAAGTGAACATGCGGTAAGGTTCCAGAGTCCCGCGGGTCACGAGGTCGTCGATCAACACGCCGATATACGCATCTGACCGGGACAGTATGAGCGGCTGCCGTTTCTGTATCTTAAGCGCCGCATTGATCCCTGCCATCAACCCTTGCGCCGCTGCTTCCTCATAGCCTGATGTGCCGTTGATCTGTCCGGCAAAATAGAGCCCCGCGATCCGCTTTGTTTCGAGGCTGTGCTGCACCTGGGTGGGCGGTGCGAAGTCGTACTCGATGGCGTATGCAGGCCGCATGATCTCCACGTCCTCCAGTCCGGATATGGAGCGGTACAGCTTTGTCTGCACATCAACGGGAAGGCTCGTTGACACGCCGTTCGCATAGTACTCTTCCGTGTCCAGACCTTCGGGTTCGAGAAAGACCTGATGTCGGTCCCGGTCAGAGAACCGCATCACCTTGTCCTCGATGGAAGGACAGTACCGCGGCCCCACGCCCTGGATCACTCCTGCATAGAGGGGGGAACGGTCAAGATTCTTCCTGATGATGTCGTGCGTACGTTGGCTCGTATAGGTCAGATAACAGGGAAGCTGAGCAAGAGGATGCTCCGTCTCGGTAAAGGAAAAGAAGGGCGCCGGGTCGTCTCCTCTTTGCGGCTCCATCTTCGAAAAGTCGATGGTCCTTCCGTTCAGCCTCGCCGGTGTTCCGGTCTTGAGCCTGCCCAGTCCGAATCCCAGCGCGCAAAGACTGTCCGACAGTGCCTGGGACGGGAACTCGCCTGCCCTGCCGGACGGATAGTTCACGAGCCCGATATGGATCAGGCCCTTCAGGAAGGTTCCGGTGGTGATGATCACTGCCTGCGCGAGATACTGCATGCCGATGTTCGTTTCAACGCCGATGACCCTGCCGTCTTCGACCAGCAGTTTCTCGACGAGCCCCTGCTTCACGTCAAGATGCGGCTGCTTCTCCACCGTCTCCTTCATGGCCATGCGGTAGCGCTGCTTGTCAGCCTGGGCGCGCGTGCCTCGGACCGCCGGGCCCTTGCTTTTGTTCAAGGTGCGGAACTGGATGCCTGTCCGGTCGATAGTCTTTGCCATCTCGCCGCCCAGGGCGTCGATCTCTTTTACGAGATGCCCCTTGGCAAGTCCGCCGATGGCGGGGTTGCAGGACATAACCGCGATGGTGTCGAGGTTCATGGTCAGCATCAATGTCTCGCAGCCCATGCGTGCCGACGCGAGTGCTGCTTCGCACCCTGCGTGGCCTGCGCCGATGACTATGACTTCGTAGTGCTTCATTCGTATTGTATCCCTACACCTTTACCGAAAAGACGTCAAGACACTATCCGGATATTAAAAAACTCCGGGCCTTGTCCTTGCGAGGAGCGCTTTCTGCGACGAAGCAATCTGCTTCTCCTTGATATCATAAGAGCGAGATTGCTTCGCCATCGGCTCGCAATGACAGCTAAAAGCTTTTTTCAATGGCCAGATGAAGATGCCTATCCCGCTTTAACTTAACGAGACAGACACGACGCCCCTCACCCTGCCCTCTCCCCGAAGGGGCGAGGGAATTGTTCTATTTCCTCTCCCATCAGGGGAGAGGAGTAAGGTGAGGGGTGGCTTAATCCCGTAGGGGCGACCATGGTCGCCCTTCGGGAAGGGCGGGCATGCCCGCCCCTACGCTATGCCTCCGCGGCCACCAAATATTCGTATTCTCATACTTACTTCCCGATACAGAAGTCGTTGAATATCCGTTCCAGGATGTCTTCCGTATACGTCGCGCCGATGATCAGGCCCAGGCTGTCCAGGCTCGCACGCAGGTCCAGAGCGATGAACTCGGGCGACATCTGTGCCCGGGCGGCCCCAAGGGCTTTCTCGATGCCAGATTGCGCCTGCTCCAGTGCAGTACGATGGCGCTGGTTCACAGCCCAGGCATGTTCACCTGCAGTCCCTGCTCCCTCCCGTACTGTTTCGCTTATCGCTTTCCGGAGTTCGTCAAGCCCCTCGCCGGTCCGGCATGACACGTCAATACATCGCTCATCACTATCTGGCAGATCGATGCTGCGCGGAAGATCGGCTTTGTTCAGGACAAGAATGCTTCGCTTGGCGCGCACCTGTTCAAGCACCTTCCGGTCACCCTCGTGCAGCGGCGCTGACCTGTCGAGCACTACCAGAACAATGTCGGCCTTCTCGATGGCGGCAATGCTCCGGCGGACCCCTTCCTGTTCCACCATGTCATGGGTCTCGCGAATGCCTGCCGTATCGATGATCCGGATCGGGACACCGTCGATGTTCAGGAACTCCTCGATAACGTCACGCGTTGTTCCCGGCACGTCCGTTACGATGGCCCGGTCCTGGCGAAGCAACGCGTTCAGGAGCGATGACTTTCCCACATTCGGCCTGCCCACGATGGCAGTGCCAAAGCCCTCCCGCACAATGCGCCCAAAGGTGAAGCTCTCAAGAAGCCTCTCGATACCCGAGCCGACCTCCTCGATCTCCTGCGAAAGAGGCTTGCCCGTGCCCGTCTCGATGTCCTCTTCAGGAAAATCAATTCCCGCCTCTACCGCCGCTAGCAGGGAAAGGAGCCGGTCCCGCAGATCCGTGACCTCGCCGGACAGCCCGCCCAGAAGTTGCTCGTTCGCAGCGCGGTGGGACAGCTCCGTGCGTGCGTGAATGATATCCATCACTGCCTCGGCCTGGGCCAGGTCGATCCTGCCGTTCAAAAAAGCCCGCTTCGTGAACTCACCTGGTTCTGCCTGGCGCGCCCCGGCTCGCAGCAGAAGTTTCAGCGTCCTGCTGAGCGGCAGAGTGCCGCCATGGCAGTTGATCTCGACGATGTCTTCCTTAGTATACGTCGCCGGCGCCCGCATCACTGTCAGCAATACCTCATCAACCACATCGCTCGTTTCCAGATCAACGACATGGCCGTAGCGAATGGAATGACTGGCCGCCCCGGCGACTGTCTTCTCAATCCGCGCACGGAAGATCTTCTGCGCAATAACCACGGCCTCAGGCCCGCTGATCCTGATGATCCCGATGCCCCCTTCGCCCGGAGGCGTGGAGACGGCGCATATGGTGTCCTTCTCAAGCATGGGGGAACATAATACCATACCGCGATGAAAGCTAAAACCCCTTTATCCGCATGTCCCTGTGCTTTTCGCGCCTGAGGTATATCGGCGCTGACCAGATCATCACTTTGTGATACAATGACAGCAAGGCGCAGCAGTAAGGTTTTTCTTTCCCTCTTGGCGCCAAATCGCCCTTTCGGATACTATGGACACGAAAGAACTCAAACGACTTGTCGAAAAGTATTCCGCCCGCCATATCGAGAAATGCATTCATCAGCAGCTCGATAAGGGCGAGAATCAGTGCGAGCTCGTTGAAGAGACCGATGAGGTCATCAGCGAACTGAGCAAGGCGGAGGTCGTGCGCGAGCTCATGGACCAGGGCATGAAGTTCTCCGAGGCCCTGCGTGAGCTGGGGCGGCGGATCAGGACCGTGTACGGGGAGGAAGAAGAGGGATCGTGATCATTGTCCTGGTCACAAAAATGCTGATACGCATGCCCTAAATAATCGACGTTCTTACATTAGCGTTCGTTCCAATTCATTACTCCTTTCAATAATCTCTCACGTTCCGGGGTGAATATACATGGGACCAACTAATCTCTGGCAGCGCTACAAAGACCTTCTCTGCGTCGTTCCGTCCATCGGCCTCCGGCTCGATGTGAGCAGGATGAACTTCCCTGACGGTTTCCTTTCCCGCATGGAGCCGCAGATGCAGAAGGCCTTTCAGTCAATGGAGAAACTGGAAAAAGGCGCCATCGCGAATCCCGACGAGAAGCGCATGGCGGGCCACTACTGGCTCCGGGCCCCGGAACGCGCCCCGTCCCCCGAGATCCGCCGCGCGATCGAGGACACCCTGGCCGCCATTGGATCATTCACCGCCAATGTTCATAGCGGCATGATCGCACCGGAACAAGGGGGCCGCTTCACCCATGTCCTGTCGATCGGCATCGGCGGCTCTGCCCTGGGACCCCAGTTCGCTTCCGACGCCCTCGGCACATCTGGCGACAAGATGAAACCCTTCTTCCTGGACAACACAGACCCTGACGGCTTTGACCGGGTCTTTGACCGGATCGGCAAGGACCTGGGCCGCACGTTGACCATCGTCATATCCAAAAGCGGGGGAACCATCGAGACCCGGAACGGCATGCTCGAAGCCGCAGCAGCATACAAGAGGGCGGGATTGACCTTTGAGAAACACGCTGTCGCCGTAACCGGTGTGGGAAGCAAGCTGGATAAGATTGCGGTAAGTGGGAAGTGGATAAAAATATTCCCTATGTGGGATTGGGTTGGTGGGAGAACGTCCCAGTTATCTGCTGTTGGGCTGCTTCCTGCCGCACTGCAGGGATTATATATAGAAGAAATGCTCAAAGGCGCATCGCTTTGCGACGAGGCAACGCGCATCAAGAACACGCGTACGAACCCCGCTGCCATGCTGGCCCTGTCCTGGTTCCATGCCGCGGACGGCCGCGGCGCCAAGGACATGGTCATCCTCCCGTATAAGGACCGGCTGATGCTGTTCCCCAAATATCTGCAGCAGCTCGTTATGGAATCCCTGGGCAAGGAAAAGGACCTGGACGGCGCGATCGTGAACCAGGGGCTCGCCGTGTACGGGAACAAGGGGACCACGGACCAGCACGCCTATGTGCAGCAGCTCCGCGACGGCGTGAACAACTTCTTCGCCACGTTCATCGAGGTGCTGAAGGACCGCGACCGTGGATCGATGGAGGTCGAGCCTGGAATAATGAGCGGCGACTACCTCTCCGCCTTTTACCTCGGAACGCGGAACGCCCTTTTTGAGAACAGCCGCGAGTCCGTCACGATCACGATCGAGCGGTTCGACGCTCGTTCCCTCGGCGCATTGATCGCGCTGTACGAACGGGCCGTGGGGTTCTACGCCTCGCTGGTGAACGTGAACGCCTATCATCAGCCGGGCGTGGAAGCAGGAAAGAAAATGGCCGATTCCCTCATGTCCCTCCGAATGAAGGTCCTCGCCTATCTCCGCGGCGCACCCGATAAGGCATTCACCGTTGAAGAGGTGGCTTCAGCGATAAACGAAATGGACCAAGCCGAATCTGTCTTCAAGATCCTGGAGCATGCAAGCGCCAATGCCGATCACAAAATAACAAAGACCTCCGGCCCCTCATTCTTCGAATCGCGATATCAGGCATGATGCTGACAAAACCGCAGCTCGCTTGTTCTATGATGCCAAGAATATGGTTCGCAGTGCCTCGTTGCTTGCTTCCTGAAGCAAGAGGCAATATCAGGCGGCTGGCGGCGGATGGTAAACGGCTGGAAGAGCAGGGGGTTCGGTAGCGGATAACGACGGCGAACAACATCAATGAATTGCTGAAAGGCGGCCCGGCTTGCGGGTCGCCTTTCGTTTTTATGCATGGCCGTGCAGCACTTGAATCAATCCTGAAATACCAGGATCGTGCCGGAGTAACAGGCGACCCAGACCTGCCGCTTTTCCGGATCAAAGGTGATGCCGATGGGATGGTGGTCGACCTTCACGGTCTTCACGATCTCCATGGTGTCCGTCCTCAGCTTGCTCACCGAGTCGGATTTGTAGTTGACCACGTAAAGCGACCCGCCGTCGTCAGAAAGGACCATGCTTCGCGGCCTCTCT
>MHDZ01000075.1 GCA_001805055.1 Nitrospirae bacterium GWC2_57_13 | reverse complement strand
TAATGCGTCCGCGGGAAAGGCGCTGAACCTTATCGCCACCGATATCGGGCGGCCGATCTCGGACATCAGGCCCAACATCAATGTTCCGGACCTCGATCAGTTGATCCTCGAGGTGGTAGAATCCCTGACGATCAAGGAACAGGAGATCCAGGACACCCAGGGCCGCTGGTACTCCATGACGATACGGCCCTACAAGACCGTTGACAACAGGATCGACGGCGCGATCGTGACCCTAGAAGACATCAACGACCTGAAGCTCGGCATGCTGCGCATCCAGGAAGCCCGCGATTATGCCGAAGCGATCGTCGAGACCGTGCGGGAACACCTGATCGTGCTGAACAGGGACCTGCGCGTGGTCACCGCGAACCAGGCGTACTATAAGGAATTCGCAATAACACCGGAGAAGATAAAGGACAAATATATCTACGATATTCAGGACGGTCTTTGGAATATGCCGAAGCTCCGGCAACTGCTTGAAGAGATCATCCGGGAGAACAACGAGTTCCGCGACTTCGAGGTCAATTACGAGGCGCCCGGCGCCGGCCGCAGGTTCATGCTCCTGAATGCGCGAAGGGTCGTCCGGGAAGAGCAGTTGATCCTTCTTGCCGTCGAAGACATTACCGCGCGGCGGATAGCTGAAGAGGAGCGGGAGAAGCTCCATCTTGAACATAAGGAAGCGCTTTCCAAGGTCAAGAAGCTGGCCGGAATGCTTCCGATCTGCGCAAATTGCAAGAAAATACGCAACGACGAAGGGTATTGGGAGCAGATCGAAGCCTATATCAGCGATCATTCCGAGGCGGAATTCAGCCACGGCGTATGCCCGGAATGCGTGGTGAAGCTATATCCGGAAATCGATACAACGCAGGATAAGGAACAATAATCCTAACCCGAATAAAGCGGAATTGAAAATTGGAAATTGTAAATTTGAAAGTGCAAATTTGCGGAAAACGGCGGTTCAAAAACAGCCGTTTCATCCTTTATTTACAAATCCTTTATGATTTTATGCAAAAATATTCTGCCCCTTTTGAGAAGCTTTTGATTCTTTAGCAACTAAAAACGGCTGTTGGCCGCAGATTCACCCCGTGAGAAATAAGAACCTTCTCGCGGGGTAAACGCAGATTTTCGCGGATTAAACCATTCGTACAAAAAAGACCTTCACCCCAAAGATGATTTTTTCAATAGCGATAGAGTTTTTTATCTGTTTTTATCGGATTTTATCCGCGTCCAAATGCTCTTTTCAGGATAATCCCGCGTTTCATTATTCCTGAGACGGCGGTTGGAAGCGCATTTTTACGGATTGGCTCGGATGAATCAACAGGTTGCCTATGGAAAGACGTTCGCCCTCTTGGCGATATTCTTCTCAGGCAGAAGTTTTTGATGCATCAGAAGTTACCCGCGAAAATCCGCGTCCAATTTATTTTTCCAAAATATCAGCTTTTTACTGTACGCGCACACAGCGACGATCTTTCGTCGATGACGTCGGGTGCGCGAAATGAGAGAAAGCGGGGCACATGAGCATGGCATCACCAACCCTGGTCCTTCCTCTGGACGAGAACAACAATACGCTGGTGAATAACGCTCATCCGCCGCACTGGAAAAACCCTGAACCTGCTTCGCGGTATAACCTGGTCGTGATCGGAGCAGGCACTGCGGGGCTGGTCACTGCCGCGGGCGCAGCAGGGCTGGGGGCAAAAGTTGCCCTGATCGAGCGCCACCTTATGGGCGGCGACTGCCTGAACGTTGGCTGCGTTCCGTCCAAGGGGGTCATCCGCGCAAGCCGCGCTGCTCATGACGTAAAAAACGCTGGCGAATTCGGCATATCCTGCACGGGAAGCGTGGCCATTGATTTCAATAAGGCGATGGAGCGCATGCGGCGCATCCGGGCCGGCATCAGTTTTCATGATTCCTTTAAACGGTTCAGCAAAGAGCTCGGTATTGACGTGTTCCTCGGCAGCGGGACGTTCACTGGTCCGGACAGCGTCGCTGTGGAAGGGAAGCATCTTCGTTTCGCCAAAGCCGCGATCTGCACCGGAGCGCGGGCGGCAGCTCCGCCTATTCCCGGGCTCGAAGAAGCAGGATATCTGACCAATGAGAATGTATTCTGGCTGACGGAACTTCCCAAAAGACTGCTGGTGATCGGCGGCGGCCCTATCGGCTGCGAGTTGGCGCAGGCCTTCGCCCGCCTGGGAAGTGATATTACGATCATCGAAGCGTCGGATCATCTGCTCATTCGGGAGGACGCGGACGCCGCGGAGATCGTCCAGCGATCGATGGTCAGGGACGGCGTGAAACTCGATCTGAACGCGACGATCCTGAAGGTCGAGAAGCGGGGCGCGGAAAAGGTCATCACCGTGGAGCAGAAGGGCAAGCGCGTTGAGCTCGTTGGCGATGAGATCCTTGTGGGCGTGGGGAGGGCGCCGAACGTGCATGGATTGGACCTCGAAGCAGCGGGTATCGCCTACGATCTCCATCTGGGCGTCAAGGTGAACGATCTGTTGCGGACCACAAATCCCCGCGTCTACGCGGCAGGGGACATCTGCTTTCCCTACAAATTCACGCACACCGCCGATGCCCTGGCACGCATCGTCATCGCGAATGCACTGTTCAAAGCGCGGCAAAAGACATCATCGCTCGTCATCCCCTGGTGCACCTACACGGACCCGGAAGTAGCCCACGTGGGCATGTATGAAGAAGACGCCCTTGACAAGGGCATCGATGTCCTTACGCTGACGGTGCCGCTGTCCGACATAGACCGGGCGCTCCTGGACGGAGAGGCAGAAGGGTTTGCCCGCGTGCATCTGAAGAAAGGGACTGACAGGATCCTCGGCGCCACCATTGTCGCCCGCCACGCCGGCGAGATGATCAACGAGCTCTCCCTTGCCATCACCTCGGGTCTGGGGCTCTCTGCTATCGGCAAAACGATCCATCCCTATCCGACCCAGGCAGAGGCAGTCAAGCGCCTTGCTGATGCGTACAATAAGACGAGATTTACGCCCTTCGGTAAAAAACTTTTCGCGGCGTGGCTGAAGTGGCAGCGATCCTGATCAGCCGCCGGAGTGATGCATTTTTGGGGCATGCTATAGTCCTTCCTGCACCTTGACAATCCAGAATCAGCTGTTATGCTTTATCAATCAACCCGGAGAACGCTATGCCGCAGGGAACACCGCACAGGATACTTATCGTCGATGACGACGAGTTCAGCCTCAGGCTTATGGAGAAATATCTCGTGGCGGCAGGGTATGTGGTGGCCAAAGCCCGCGACGGAGCCCAGGCCCTGACCCTGCTGTCGCGAGAAGACTTCGACCTGCTGATCACCGATCTCAGCATGCCGAGGATAGGCGGGGTTCGCCTCCTGCAGGAGGTGCGCAAACGGTGGACGATCCCTGCTATCGTTGTGACGGCGAGCGATATCGATTCAGGCGCTCAGCGAAGTTCGCTGGCGGCCGGGGCGCTCACCTTTATGGTCAAGCCCCTGGACCGGGAAGAACTGCTGGACACCGTAGAGAGTGCGCTCGGAAAGGCAGGTTCGTAGCCATGATGGAGAGGGAAAAACGCGCCGTACTCATGGTGGACAGCAGCGCCTCCATGCTGTTCTTCCTCGGGATGATCCTGACGCGGCTGGGGTACGTTGTCTCCACCACCAAGACCGCCGAGGAGGCTCTCCGCATGATGGACCAGGACACCCCCACGCTGGTCATTTCCGAGTTGACGCTCCCGAAGATGAACGGCATCAACCTCCTGCGCCGCGTGAAGGAAGCCCCCCGTCTGAAGATGATCCCCGTCATCATCCTGACCGCGGAGACCGATCCGGGCCTGAAGGACACCTGCCTGCGCGCCGGTTGCGAGGCCTATCTCAGCAAGCCCGTGGAGCCCGATGTTCTGTACCGGTCCATCCAGGCCGCCACGGAATCGGCGCCCCGCCACTATATCCGTCTTGCGGCGTCGCTCACGGTCAGCGTTGGTGACGGCTCGGTCCTGGGAGGGGCGGTCAGAACGGAGTATGCAACGGCCATTTCCGAAGGAGGGCTCTATGTCAGGACCCTCTATCCCCAGCCGCGGGACACACTCACGCCCCTGACCCTTTTTGTAGGCGGCCGCGAGATCAATGCGAAGGCCGTGGTGCTGTACAGTTTTTCCGTGGGGGAAGGGCCCTTCAAAGAGCCCGGCATGGGGATGAAATTCACCTCGATCTCAGAGGAAGACCGTCGGGCGATCAGGGAATTCATCAAGCAGCAGCTGACGAGCGACCTGTCTCTTTCCGACGTTTCTGCCGCGGATGATTAGCGGATGCGTGAGGTTCTGTTCCGGGCTGCAGGGCGGGGTTTGGACTGCAAGGCATGAATTTTTTTCGATTTCAGTTCGCTGATCGGCGCAAGTGACGCTTGGGCAGCCGAAGGCGTGGGTACTGAGCCCATGGTGGGAGGCGGTGCCGTCGACGGGTGCGGGTCCGTAGAGAAGGGAAGGTCGAGCTCGAGATAGCCCGCCCAGTACGCGTAGGCACCGGCGCCGAGCAGAAGGGCAAGGATCAGGCCGCCGGCGATGAGCGCCTTTTTCAGCAGCCCCCGCTTCGGAACCCTGGTGATCACCATGGTTTCGCTCTCCGGAGGGGCTTCGAACACGTTCATGCCGACCAGGTAGTCGGATATCCGTTTGAGCGACACGGACTTGTTCGTTTTTCCCGCGATACGCTTGCCCAGCGCCCTGCCCAGGTCCAGAATGGAATCGTACCGCCAGTGTGCTTTTTTTCTGAGGCTCTTTTTGATGACCCGCTGCAGTCTCCGCGGGATGCGCCGGTTGATGCTGCGCGGCGCGCGGAACCGGTCCTTCAGGATTTTGGTGCTGACCGACCGGGTCTCCTCGTCCTCAAAGGGTTTGACGCCCGTGAACATCTCGTACAGCACGATGCCGAGGGAGAACATGTCCGACTGGACGTCCAGGCTCGCGCCGAGGATCTGTTCGGGCGACATATAGGCCGGCGTGCCCAGGAATGTCCCTGGCTGAGTGAGCGTCTGAAGCCGCTTGGTATGGGCGATGCCGAAGTCCATGAGCTTTACTTCGCCGTTGCGTTTGATCATGATATTGCTCGGCTTGATGTCCCGGTGGATGAGGCCCCGCATGTGGGCGTAGTCGAGGGCGCTGCATACCTGGAGCGCGATCATGATCCCCACATCCATAGGCAGGGGCCCGGTCTTTTCGATGATGTTCGCGAGGTCCGTACCGTCCACGAACTCCATGACGATGCAGTAGCCCGGCCGTTTCCAGTAGTCATAGATATGGACGATGTTTTCGTGCTGAAAGGACGCGGACATCTGCGCTTCCCGTTCGAAGCGCTGGACAATCTGCGGATCGACCTGGTAGGTTTTCTTCAGCTCCTTGATGGCAACGGGCCTGTCCAGGGACTTCTGGATGGCCTTGTAGATAGTGGCCATGCCGCCGGTGCCCAGCTCGCCCAGGATCTGATACTCGTCCCTGATTTCCTTGATGATGGTCATAGCGCGGTCTCCGACCGCAATTGGAAATTGCAAGTTGAAAATTTCAAATTGCAAATTTGATGTATGGCCAAAGGCCATAGTATCTTAAACATTCGCGCGAACATGTCAAATCCTGGAAAGAAATAGCATTCTCTCAAGCCTTCCTTTGTTAATCGATGCCCAGGATCTTTACTACCACGGCCGTGATATTGTCCACGCCGCCCTGCTCATTGGCGCGTTTGATCAGGGCAGCCGGAGCGGCTGCGAGAGGGTCCGCTGAGATGATCGGGAGCAGGTCCTTGTCGTCAACCATTTCGGTAAGGCCGTCGGTGCAAAGCAGGTAGAGGTCGTTCCGTTTGATGTCCACGGTCAGGTGGTCGATCTCGACCTCGCGGTCGATGCCGAGTGCCCTGGTGATGATGTGGCGGTGACTGCTCGCCCGCGCCTGGTCCTGGGTGATCTTTCCGGCGCGAACCTGCTCCGCAACGAGGGAGTGGTCGTGCGTGATCTGGTTCAGCGATCCGTTCCTGAGCCGATACGCCCGGCTGTCGCCTACATGGGCAATATAGCCTTTGTCCCGCCACAGTAAGATCGCTGTGATCGTGGTCCCCATTCCCGTGAGCGAGGGGTTGAGCGAGCTGGTCTGGAAAATCTTCTGGTTCGCCAGGGTGATGGCGTAGCGCAGCGCCGATATGCGTGGCTCCATGTCAAGAGAGAGGCTGAAGGGCGGCGTCATGTCGTCTCCCCGGAGCAGACCGGGCAGCACCTCGGCAAGGGTCTCCACGGCAATGCGGCTTGCTGTTTCGCCGCCCTGGTGTCCGCCGATGCCGTCGGCAACGGCATAGAGCAGCAGTTCGTCGTTGACGAGAAAGGAGTCCTCGTTGTTCGTGCGTTTTTTGCCCGGGTCGGTACCACCGGAAGAAAGGGTTTTTGTCATGAAGGGTCTTCGGACCGCCTGTTATTCGATGACATATACCGAGCCGCCGCGCCGCTCGGCAAGGACGAAAGCGATTACGATATCGCCGATCTGAAAGGTGTCGCCGTTCGCCAGGACCGATTGCTTGATCGATTTGCCGTCTACCAGGGTCCCATTCATGCTTTCCAGGTCCGAGAGCACAAAGGCCTTTTTTGCGTACTCGATAGCCGAGTGCATGCGCGATACCGCGGGATCATCGATGATGATGTCGGACCCCGTTCCCCTGCCCAGCACGGTGCGGCTGGAGGTGATGGAATACTCGGCGCCCTTTTTTGGCCCCGTCCGTATGACGAGGGAGGCGCTGATGTTCGCCGGAAGGTCCCCGAGCTCGCCCTTGTTGCCGAGCCGCCGCGTCTCGTCCTGGACCGCCTCTGTTCTGTCGCTGTCAGCGGACCTGCCGCCCTTGTCAATCCCGGCGCTCATGCATTCCCCCTGTCATCGTATCTCGAAGACCTTGCCCGCGCCCGCGTCCTCGACGACGAACTGGATCGTCGTATCGCCCACCTGAAACCGGTCCCTGTTGCGGATCCGGGCCTCCTGGACCATTTTTCCGTTCAGGGTCGTACCATTCGTGCTCTCCAGGTCCCGAAGGATGAACTCTCCGTGCACAAACTCGATCGCCACATGCTGACGAGATACGAGCGCGTCCCGCAGCGGGATGTCGACACCCTCGTCACGCCCCATGACCGTGTAGGCATTATTGAGCGGATATTCCATGCCTTCAGCATATCCCTTGATGATGACGATAGAGGCCTGGTAGCGGCCCGGTATCGACTGGGTCGAGCGCGCGGACGTTCCCGAAACGCGCACCTGGGTTTTATCAACTCTTGATTCAGGTTCCGACAATGAACAGCCTCCTGTAACAATTATCACCGATGCACAGTAGAAATATAAAGGAATAGAACTGAATCGTCAAGCCTTAAACAGCCGTTTTTTGAGGGACGAGCGATATTTTTGGGGATTTGCATCGTTCTGCTTGCCCTGAGGCCGGGAACCTTGTTATAATGCAGGCATATTCTGCAGCGATCCGTTCAGCGGGCCGGGGCTGGGTCAGCGCTCACTCCAGAATTCAATTAGTTAGTGAGTTTTCGCCTCGGATCGTAAAGCAAAATCAAAGGCGTCTCTCGCAAAGCTCGCAAAGTACGCAAAGAGGATCTTTGAGGCGGGGCCAGGGTAAGGGTAAGGGGTGAGTTTGGAGTGCGGAGTGCTTAATGCGGGGTAAGTGCTAAGAGCAATGAGCCAAGTAATACCCCATGCGCCATGCGCTTTGCCCTATGCGAAGAGGGGATTCCGCCCTGGCGAGGAAACAGGTTGCCTTTCTCTATGGCTTTTGACTGAGACGCAGACATCGACATCCTTTTTCCGATGTTATAGGCGAAAGCGACTACGGTTACTTTTTTTGGTTCGAATCGTGTTCATCAGTGATCACCGACGTTGTTACTACTATGAAGAATATCGTTTCCGACTTCCTCAAAAAGCTCTGGGTCGTTCTCTCCGAGGCGCTTGTGCTCTTCCGGAAGAACAATGACCTTACGCTGGCATCGTCGCTTGCCTTTTCCGCCACGCTGGCGCTCATTCCCGCGCTCTTTCTGCTCACCTTCGTGCTCGGCGTGGCCGTGGGTTCGTCCCAGGAAGCGCTGGTCCGCACCCAGGAGTTCCTCACCCAGCTCATTCCCACGTATAGCGATGAGATCCTGCGGGAAGTGCGGGTCATCACCACCTATAAGACGACCATCGGCGCCGTCAATATCGTCATTCTTCTCTGGATCATCACGCCCCTGGTGTCGGAGCTCCGGCTTGCGCTCAGCACCGTGTTCAGGACAAAGGCGCGCCGCCCCTTTCTGCTCGAAAAACTGCTCGACGTCGCCATCACGGTCGTATTCCTGCTCGGCCTGTCAGCCATCGCAGCCCTGGGCGTCCTGTTCGCCCTGTCCGACCGCGGTCAGCACTTCCGGTTCCTGCCCGGCTATCTCGACGGCGCGCTGCCGTCCCTTATCGTCATCGCCGTCGTGTTCATTTTATACTACACGTTTTCCCCGTCCATGCGGCTGCGCCACCTGGTCGTCGGAGCCCTGGCAGCATCGGGCCTCTGGCTCCTGCTGCGGCCGGCATTCAGCCTCTTTCTGACCTACAATCCCGGCTACGGCGTTGCCTTCGGGTCCTTCAAGTCCATCTTCGTTGTTATCATCTGGATCTACTATTCCTTTGCGGTGTTCCTCTTCGGCGCCGAGATAGCCGCGAGCCTGCGGCGCAAGGAAACGGCTTTCATCCGGCGGCTCATGGAAGGCAGGCGGAGCGTGCCCGGCAGGGTCCTGTCCAAATTTGTGATCCGCTATGAGAAGGGCAGCGCCATCTTCATCGAGGGCGATGCAGGCGGCGAGATGTATTCCATCCGCTCAGGGAGCGCAGCCATCTGGAAGGGTGATCGCGAGATCGCCGTGATCCGGGAAGGCGAGTTCTTCGGCGAAATGTCCTTTCTTCTCGGCGTGCCTCGTACTGCCTCGGCCGTGGCCCTCGAGGACGTGGAGTTGATCATCATCAACGACCAGACGGTGAAGGACCTGATAGACGAGTTTCCCGATTTCATTCTCAAGATGCTGAAAGAGATGGCGTCGCGGCTGCGTGAGATGAACCGGATCGTGGACAAGGAGCAGGAGGAGCCTGTTGACGGGCAACCCGGCAAAAGGCATTGTTAACAGGCACTATTTGGTATATAATTAAATCGTGAATGGTTGTTTAAAGCGTTACGTGAGAAAGGAGAGATGGAATGAATCCTCGTATTGTATCCGACCCGAACATATGCGGGGGTGAGCCGTGTGTAAAAGGGACTCGTGTCCCCGTTCATATTATTCTCAGTCATCTTGCGGCAGGTGAAAATTACGAAATGATTTTGAGGGGTTTTCCGCGGCTGACCATTGAAGACATCAAGGCCTGTCTTGAATATGCCTCGTTTCTCGCAACTGAAAAGCTTGCAGTGGCATGAAGATCGTCCTTGATGAAAGCGTAAGCTACGGGCTTGTCGAAATCCTGCTTCGCGATGGCCATCAGATCGTTGCCATTGCGAATTCAGCAGCCTCCGGAAATGCCGACGAAGAAGTATTCACCCGCGCCTGTGACAGCGAATCCGTTCTTATCACCAGGGACTACCACCTTACCAATCCGCGGCGATATCCTTCGGAAAAGACGGGCGGCATCATCTTTATCAGACACGGGAACCTGACCTCTGAAGAGGAGATTCTGCTGGTCACGAGATTCCTCTCGACTCAGCCCCACACGGAGCTCCGCGGCAGATTGGTGACCTTATGCAAAGATAGCGTGAGAATTCGCTGAGGATCATGCCGGGATGGGAGGCTGGAGCGGGCCTGATGTGATCATTGATATTCAGGACTTCGTCAAGGCACACACCGCGCCGTACAAGTATCCCCGTGACATTCAGGTCGCAAGGAGGAACGAGCATGAAAATCATACAGTATGTCGACGTTGCCGCAACCCGGTTCGACAACGACAAGGCAAAAGGAGTCGCCGGGCGTGTTGTGATCGGCAAGAATGACGGGGCTCATAATTTCTGCATGCGGGTCTTTGAGGTTTCCGCGGGCGGTCATACGCCGAAGCATGCGCATGACTGGGAGCACGAAATATTCGTGCATGCGGGCGCGGGCGAGGTGTATAGCAAGGGTCAATGGAGCCCCGTCAAGGCCGGCAGCGTTACCTTCATCCCGGGTAATGAAGAGCATCAAATAAAGAATGCCGGCAAGGAGCCGCTGGTGTTTGCCTGTCTCATTCCTTCGACAGCTCCTGAGCTATGACGCGGCCTTCCTGATATCTCAAGCTGCGATCAATACATGATCGGTGAACCTGATACTAAAATGCTGATCCGAGTGCATTCATCAGCGTGTGACAAGGCGCTTCAGCGGACGCTCTCAAACTCGCTGACTGGTTCAGGGCTCGAGAGGCCTCTGGGCCCTGTTGCTCAGACTGGAAGATCATTGACCTGTGTGGATACGGAACAGGAGAAGCCTGTTGACGGACAAGTCCGAGTACGAGACCCTGCAGCGAACCTTCAGGATCGAGGCGCCTGCGCAGTATAATTTCGGCTTCGACGTGGTGGATCGTCACGGGGAGGATCCTTCGCGCCGGGCGCTCCTGTGGGTGGACGCGCAGGGCAGGGAGACAAAAGACCTTTCATTCCGCGACATCTCGCAGATGTCGAACAGATACGCCAATGTCCTCCGGTCGCAGGGAGTGAAGAAGGGCGACCGTGTCTTCGTGATGCTGCCTCGCATCCCTGAATGGTACGGCATCCTTACGGCCTGCCATAAGCTCGGCGCAGTGGCGATGCCCGCGCCGGTGATCCTGATGCCTTCGGACATCCAGTACCGGTTGTCAAAGGGCAGCGCGGTCGTGGCGATCACGAACGAGGCGAACCGGACAAAGGTGGAAGAGGCGCTCAGCGCTATCGGGTCGCAGGCCCTTCAACGGCGGTTTCTGGCGGGCGGCGGAGCTGACGGATGGCACGATCTTGAAGCTCTGGCAACAAAATCCTCATCAGAACTATCCCGCGCTGACGTGGAGCCCACAGCAGCGGGCGATCCCTTTATCATCTATTTTACTTCCGGCACCACCAGGTACCCGAAGATGGTCCTCCATTCCTGCGACTATCCTCTGGGCCACCTTAGGACCGCGGCGCTCTGGCACGGCCTGAACGATACAGACCTCATCTGGGTCGTGTCGGACACGGGCTGGGCCAAATCGGCCTGGGGCCTTTATGGCCAGTGGGTGATCGGGGCCGGGCTTTTCGTGCATAATGCCGAAGGCCGCTTCAACGCAAAGCTCACCCTGGAGCTCATGACCACGAAGGGCGCGACCGTTTTCTGCGGTCCGCCCACGGTCTACCGCATGCTGATCCTCGAAGACCTCGGGAACTACGACTACTCAGGTCTGCGGCGCTTCACCTCTGCCGGCGAGCCCCTGAATCCCGAAGTGATCAAGGTCTGGAAGGACGCCACCGGCAAGACGATCCACGAAGGCTACGGACAGACCGAGTCAACGCTGCTCATCGGCACCTATCCCTTCATGGACGTGAAGCCCGGCTCCATGGGCAGGCCCGCGCCGGACCTTACCATCGAGATCCTTGACGAGGACCTTAAGCCATTGCCTGTTGGCGAGACGGGGTTCATCTGCGTCCGGACAGAGCCACGGAAGCCCGTGGGATTGTTCGACGGGTATCTGGAGGACGCCGGGGAGAACGCCAGGGTATTCCGCGACGGCTGGTATAATACGGGGGACAAGGCCTTCAAGGACACTGACGGCTATTTCACCTTTGTGGGCCGGGGCGACGACATCATCAAGGCCTCGGGTTACCGCATCGGTCCCTTTGAGGTGGAGAGCGTGGTGCAGGAGCATCCCGCTGTTGCCGAGAACGCCGTGGTCGCGAGCCCCGATGCCCTTCGCGGCGAGATCATCAAGGCCTTCATCGTGCTCGCGCCGGGCCACAGCGCCTCCGATACGCTGGCCAAAGAGATCCAGGATTTCGTCAAGGCCCGCACCGCGCCGTACAAGTATCCCCGGGAGGTCGAGTTCATGACCGAGCTGCCCAAGACCGTAAGCGGCAAGATCAAGCGCGCCGTGCTTCGGAACCGGGAGATCGAGCGGAAGAAGGGGAAGGCGGGGCTGGGCGGGGGATAGTTAGATGTCTCTATTCAGCAAAAACACCAAGGGTTTTCACCGCCAAGGCGCGCCCCGCTCCGTATCACAAATTGTTGGATGCGGGACGGAGACGGAGAAGAGCGCAAGGGAAGGCAGCGATGTTAATGCAGGGTTTTGACCCTGATGCAGCTAGTGTTTGTATCCCGTATTTAAAGGGATAATATTTGATGGTCATTCAATAGCACAATCGGATATGTCGGCATGTCTTTATAAGGAAACTACATGGATGAGTTTAAGCTGGAAAGCGAAGAGTTTATCGAGTTGAACAATCTTTTGAAGATCATGGGGCTGTGCGACAGCGGCGGCATGGCAAAAACAGTGATTGCTGAAGGTCGTGTCACGGTTGATAGTAATGTGGAGTTGCGCAGGCGATGCAAAATACGCACAGGGCAAATAGTTGAGTTTGAAGGCCGCAAGATCGTCATCAAATGAATCTCGTGGAGTCACTCAGAGGCCATTTCAGTTGGTTTCATAGCCAGGATATAAGGATTTCCTTTGCGACTTTTGCGTGTTCCGCGAGAGACGCCTTTTAGTTTCGGCGCGTCCGGCTTAGGATTCCAGAATGAAAATAAGCTCAAACTCAATGTTGAAATTCATGTTTATCCTCGGAGCAGTAATCGACGGCGCGCTCGCGGTATCGTGGTTCTTGATAGCGTCAGGTGTGCGAATCCCAAATATCCTCAACGGCCATGCGGGAACTGGGTCGGATTATCAACTGGCCATGTTTGTCGGGGCGATGTTTATGGCAGCGTGGTCTGCGTTGCTGGTCTGGGGGGCAATAAAGCCAGTTGAGAGGAGAGGTCTGCTTCTCATAACTTCCGTTTTTCTTTTTCTTTCAGTGATCATCGAGGTTGTTTTTTTCAGCAGTATGCTTGGAGGGGCTGGATTTGCATTTGGAGCAACGAAGCGTATATTTTTGTCTGTATTAGCTGCAGCGATCTATTTCTATTCGTTGAAAAACAAAGAGAGCCACATTGGCGCGCACCTGTGATGTGTTTGATAAACAGCGTTTTTCATGTGGTAATAAACGATTATTGAGCGTATCATAGGTTGTCTTTCTATCTCATGGAGGTTGGCAATGAAGTTATCTGAGATGATCAGGACTGCACTGGAAGCAAAGGGGTTCAGCAACCTGAAAGACGCCTCTAAGGTGCTCGGGATCAGCCCGGAGCTCCTGCGCGTTATCATTAACAAAGGACATATCCCGAAAGACAGCACGCTCATGATGATAGCAAAAAAGCTGAAACTCGAGATGTCTACGCTCGTCCTGGCGGCGCACCAGGAAAAGGTCCCCGACGAGGTCAAAGGCTTTTTCCTTACTCCGTCAAAGGCCAAGCTTAATCGCGGCAAGCGTAAATATCCTCTTTCAGAAGAGCAGACCGAGTATCTTGAGAAGATCCTGAACATTGATGAGATCATGATGCTGAGAAAATTCCGACAGGTGACCGATGAGGGCCGGATACAGATAGCGGGCTACGTGGATTATATGTATGCATCCAAGCGCGGCGCCTGAATGTTGATCCTGAAAAACACACCGGCGGTTTACTAAGGTGGTCATTAGTAGAGCCTCATAGAAAATAATCCGTCATTCCGGGCTTGACCCGGAATCCAGAGTTTTGGCATTGTTTCTGGATTCCCGCTTTCGCGGGAATGACGAACTATGTGGCATTACTACCGCATGTATTAGTAAGCGTATCGATTGTTAAGGAGGAATGGGGGCTATGTGGAGTTCGAACTGCTGGTGGGGAAATGGTCTTTTTCACGGCGGTCTTTTTGGTCCCGTTGTCGGGTTCATCATCTGGGGCCTGGTCCTGTTCGGTATAGTCCTGGTTCTGTCCCGCCTGTTCAACCATCCTGCCAGGGCAACAGGCGTTCAGGATGCGCCGCTCGATATCCTGAAGCGGAGGTATGCTGCCGGGGATATCGACTCGCTTGAATTCGAAAAGAGAAAGAGGGACCTGTCTTCATAGCCCTTTGCCGGCTGACGGAAGCGTTGTTCTTCGCAACATCGTCCGACCATCCTTCAGCTCAATAAATGGACATCTGATCTTTTCACAGGGAGAGGCAAAACGCGGCCTCAGGCCGCAATTTTCAAGATTCGCGCGGCCATGCCTGCCTGTGCGTGTACACACGCAGACAGGTCAAGTCTTCAGGAGAAATACCATAATGCAGCTTCTATCAGTCGCGCCGTCGCACAACAGGGAAAAGCTCCTGCGCTGGGCCTATGCGCTGGCGCTGATTACCATCTTTTATAACATCATCGAAGGGCTCGTCTCGGTCTACTTTGGTCTTGAGGACGAGACCATTGCCCTCTTCGGTTTCGGCCTCGACTCCTTTGTGGAGGTCATTTCCGGCATCGGCATCTGGCACATGGTCAGGCGTTTACGCCGGAATGGCGGCGAAAACCCGGACCAATTCGAGCGCACAGCGCTCCGGGTAACAGGCACGGCTTTTTATCTGCTCACAGCCGGCCTTGCAGTCACGGCTCTCGTGAACGTGATCCAGGGCCACAAGCCCGAGACCACCTTCTGGGGTATCGTCATTTCCCTGATATCCATTGCGACCATGTGGCTGCTGATCCGCGCCAAGGTCAAGGTCGGCGCGAGGCTGAACTCGCCGGCAATCCTCGCGGACGCTGCCTGCACGCGCACCTGCCTCCAACTCTCACTGGTGCTGCTGCTTGCCAGTGTCGGCTACGAGGTCACAGGCATCGGGGGCATGGACGCCTTCGGCACCATGATCATTGCGGGTCTATCGTACCGGGAAGGGCACGAGGCCCTTGAGAAGGCACGATCAGGCACGTTCGCGTGCGGATGCGGGGGAGCCTGTGAGACAGCGGACAAAGAGCATGGCGCATAGGGCAGAGAGCATAGGGCAGAGTTCGGAGTGCGGAGTTAAGGGTGAGAAGCTGGGAAGTTAAGAAGTTGGGAAGGTAAGAAGATAATAAGGCCAGAGGCATTCCGTGCAGTCCATCCGTGCTAATCCGTGTTCATCCGTGGCAAAAATGAACTGAATGCGCTGCTTTTCAGAACCGTTGGTGCTGTTCTTATGAAATTCAAGATCGACCTGCATATTCATTCTCACAGCAGCGGCGATAACAGCGCTGATCCGGAAGAGATGGTGCTCCGGGCCATTGAGCGGGGTCTCGACGGGATAGTCTTTACGGAGCACTATATCTACGAAGCGTCGGAGCCTGCGGAGCGGCTGCGGGAGGTCTACGGCAAAAAGATCATGATCCTGCGCGGTGTGGAGTTCTCGGCCGCAGAAGGCCACTGCCTCGTGTTCGGTGTTGACACGGACCGGCTGTCCGTCAAGCATGCGCCGGTTGAAGACCTTGTGCGCATCGTGAACGAAGCGCGCGGCATTGTAATTCCCTCGCACCCCTTCCGGCCGGGGAACAGCCTGGGCGAGCTGGTGCTGGACCTTCGGGGCATCACGGCCATAGAGGGGTACAACGGCGCGAACATGCATGCCATGAACCTGCAAGCAGTGGAGGCGGCGCAGTCCCTGGGCCTGCCGATCACCGGCGGTTCCGACGCCCACTCACCACAGGAGGTGGGCTCCTGTTACACGGAATTCAGCGAGCAGGTGACGGAAGAGAATTTCATCGAACTGCTTCGGGCAGGACACTACCGGGGGGTCGACAAGCGGAAGATATCGAAGTTCGCTTTTCCCTGAAGGTATTTCTGGCCAGGACCAAAAGCTTGCCACCCCCGCTCTCCCGGCCCGTGTCCGATCTATATTGAATCCGGGGCGGGCGTGTCATACATCTTATTGAAGCGGGACGGAGACGGAGGAAGGCACGCCCCGCCCCGTCTCATATAAAATAGGACGCGGGACGGGGAAGGCGCGAAGAAAATCAAGGGAAGCTGGGTCAAGGGTCCAGCGTCAAGGATGATGCTGAATCCAGAAATTTGAATTCTCCTCCGCGTCTCAGATTTACCCCTAACCCCCTCCGTCTCAAAGACCCTCTTTGCGTCCTTTGCGAGAGACGCCGTTGGTTCACGCGCCTTTGATGCGCTTGAATATCTCCCGCAGTAAATCCTCTTCATATATCGTCCGCTCACCGCTCTCCCGGTCCCACTTGACCAGGCGGATGGTTCCCCTGTCGATCTCGATGGCTGTTCGGTAGTAGGCCTCTTCCTTCCTGGTGCGCTCGCCGATATTCCGCGCAGCGCCGGTGGAAGGGATCCTGAACAGGCGCTGGACTGGTCGCTCAGGATGATAATACGGCTGTTCGAGATATCGAGGGGCAGCTCGGTGCGTTCTGGAGGGCGGTATCGAGAGATGTTTCAGTGCTCACGTCGCCTCCGCGGTCGGCAAGGGGTGCGAGAGAGGTGGAAGGACGGCGCTTTCCAGTTATCCGATGAGCTTCATGATGCCCCAGGCAAAGCCGATGCAGACCGGCAGCGTGAGCACCCAGGCGAGCACGATCTTGCCGGCCACGCCCCAGCGCACGGCCGAGAGGCGCGTGGTGGCGCCCACGCCGATGATGGCCGTGGAGATGACGTGGGTGGTGCTGACGGGAAGGCCCAAGGCGCTGGCGCCGACGATGATGAAGGTCGCCGAGGTCTCGGCAGCAAAGCCGTGGACCGGCTGGAGCTTCAGCATCTTGACGCCGATGGTCTTGATCACCTTCCAGCCGCCGAAGAAGGTGCCGACGCCCATGGCGAGCGCGGCAGAAAGGATGACCCAGGTGGGCACTTCAAGGGTGGTGATGATGCCCCGGCTCAGAAGGGCCATGGTGATGATGCCCATGACCTTCTGGGCGTCGTTCGATCCATGACCGAAGGCCATCATTGCCGAGGAAAGTATCTGGAGGCGTCCGAAGTATTTGTTCACGCGGCCTGGGACGGAGTTCGCAAAGACACTGGCGATGAGCTTCATGAAGGCGAAGCCGATGAGAATGCCGAAGAAGGGGGAAATAAGCAGGGCCATAAGGATCTTCGTGATGCCGTTGTAGTTCAGGATGGCCGTGCCGCCGTGGGCCACGGCCGCTCCGACCAGGCCGCCTACCAGCGCGTGGGAGGCGCTTACGGGGAGGCCGATAAGCGTCATCACGGTGTTCCAGGCGAAGGCACTGAGAAGCGCGGCCATCACAAGGTTGTCGTTGATGAACGAGGGGTCCACAATGCCGGTGCCGATGGTCTTGGCCACGGCGGTGGTCAGGAAGGCGCCGGCGATGTTCATGGCAGCGGCCATGCTGACGGCCGCAAGGGGCGAGAGGACCTTCGTCGAAACAACGGTGGCGATGGCATTGGCCGAGTCGTTCCATCCGTTGCTGATGTCGAAGAGCAAGGCAACAATGATGATGAGGATCAGGAAATCAACCATGCTTCAGGACGATCCCTTCCAGAATGTTCGCAACATCCTCGGCCCGGTCGGCCGCGTCCTCCATGAGCTCGTAGATGTCCTTCCATTTGATGATCATGACCGGATCGTTGCCCGGCGTGTTCACGAGCTTGCCCAGGGCGTCGCGGTACTTCCTGTCGATGCGGTTCTCGAGACGGTTGATCTCGATGCAGAGGTCCTGGACGTGGGAGTAGGTCTTCGTGCCCAGTTCCTTGATCGCTTTCTTTATGATCCGCGCCGTTGTCTGGAGGTCTTCGGCGATGGAAAGGGCCTCGGGCGTGGGCCGGTCGAGCTGGTAGACGGACATGCGGTCCACGCTGGCCCAGATGAGGTCCAGGACGTCGTCGAGCCGCGCAGCCAGCGCATGGATGTCCTCGCGGTCAAGAGGGGTCAGGAAGGTCTTGTTCAGCTCCTTCATGATCTCGTGGGTCAGGATGTCGCCCTCCTGCTCGAACTCGTGGATCAACTCCACTTTTTTCCGGAAATCCTCGGGGTTCGTGAACATCTCGACGAGCGCGTCGGCGGTGCGGGCCAGATTGTCCGCGGCCCTGTCAAAAATGGCGAAGAAGTCGACTTTTTTCGGGAAGAATGCCATGGTTTGTTTTGGAGTTCACTCCTTCCGGGGGGATTGTGTACAGCTCAACTGCGGGAATGGCCTGCGGTGCCGGGAGATCATGCTCTTTTTGTGCAGAAACTGTAACATAAACCCTACATCAATGCAATAGAAAAGCTGCCAATGCTGTTTCTGCACGGGTAGTGTATATAAATAATATTCGCCGGGTGGCCAAGAAGGGCAACAATCTGCTATAATTTAGCGGCATCAGGAGCGTTATCCCAAAGAACCCGGGACAGCGGGACAGGAATGGCATGATCGCTTTCGGCGGCGTTATAAAGAATTTGACCATCCCCCACCTGTTCCTGAAGCTCCGTGCCGACGGCAGGACCGGCACGGCGATCTTCAAAAGGTCGGAGGAGGTGAAAAAAGTCTATTTTCAGGAGGGCGACGTGGTATTCGCGACCTCCAATCTCGCTGACGACCGGCTTGGGGAATTCCTGCTGCGCACAAAAAGGATATCCCAGCTCCAGTATGATGCCTCCGTCGAGATGCTCAAGAAGACGGGCAGGAAGCAGGGCGAGATCCTGGTCGAACTCGGCTTCATCACGGCGCGCGACCTTGCGGCCGTGGTGCGCGAGCAGGTCACGGACATTGTCCTGAGCCTTTGCTCCTGGCGCGACGGTCGTTACCAGTTCGATGAAGGCGCCCTGCCGCTGCAGGACATCATCCAGCTCAAGATGAGCACCGGAAACCTGATCCTCGCCGGCTCCCGCCGCCTCGACTGGCAGGTGGTGAAGGACTCGCTCCCGGCCAACGACACTGTGCTCCGTCCCGCCATTGATCCCACCGCGCTCTTCCAGGCAGCGGACCTTTCCCGGAACCAGAAGGCCGTGCTCGCGCTCATCGACGGGAGGCGGAGCATCAGGGACATCTGCTCGCTCTCGGTCGCAGGCGATTTCTATACGCTCAAGGTCATCTACCTGTTCCTGGCGCTCAGAATGGCGGAGCAGGGCAGGATCGAGCACGAGGACGAATTGGAGTTCGCGAGGGAGGCGGTGCAGCAGGCGGTGGCCGAGGAGCCGCCTGTTCCGGTCCCGGTGCAGGAGCCGGCAGCGTCAGCATCGCCTGCCAGGCAGAGCATTGAGACCGCCTGGGCTGAGATGGCGAAGAAAAAGGACAATTACGACGTGCTTGGCGTGGGTAAGGGCGTTGCGCCCAGCGAGATCCAGAAGGCCTACCTCAGCCTCTCAAAGCTGTATCATCCCGACCGTCACTTCGAGCCCGGCATGGAAGGAACGAAGGACATCTTCGAGAAACTCTTCACGCGGGTCAACGAGGCTTATGAAGCGTTGAACGTCGAGGCCATGATGAGCGAGTTCGCCTATCTTTCCAATCAGGGCAAGGTGAAAACCTCGCGGAGGCCCGGGTCGGACCGGACCTTTGTGGAAGGCGAAGGCCCCGGCTCCGATTTCTATCGGAAAGGAAGAGCAGACTATGATAACGGCGGCTATCTTATGGCCGTCGAGATGTTTCGGAAGGCCTGCGATCTCGAACCCGGCAACGCCAAGTATCATTTCTATCACGGCCTGGCCCTGCGGGAGATGCCGAAGCGGCACTATGACGCCGAGGAATGCCTGAAGCGGGCCATCTCCCTCGACCCCGCGAAATGCGATTATTACGTGGAACTGGCACAGCTCTATCTGAAACGCGGGCTCAAGTCCAAGGCGCTGGCATTTTTCCAGGATGCTCTCAAGCAGGACCCCGCGTCGGAACATGCGCAGAAAGGGCTGAAGCTTGCGGGAGGATGAAGGCCGCAGGCACCGTTGTCCGCTTTGATCCGATCATGTCCCTTTTATTCTCTTCCAGTCTTTCATCAAAGAAGCGGCAATTGGACACGGATATACACGGATTGACACCGGATAAATCAACAGGATTCATCTGAATCCTCCTTTTAGTGAGGGCCTTCTACTAATTAGACAATGACGTATCAGATGGTATCCGCAAAGATCCGCGTCCAAATGTTTTTTCAGGTTCATTCATCATTCCGCAGCCAGTTTTTCATTCCCCTGTCACGAGTCTTTATGATAAGATAGAATCTGTTCGAGCTTACGCTCATCTTGCTATCTCGCGTGAGGAGGAATAGATGATTTGTCCGAAATGCAAAGCCCCCATCATGGCAGCGGGGAGATACTGCGGCGCATGCGGTCATGATCTCGGCGATGAGATGTCGTCGCGTCTCACCTTTTACTTCGGCCTGCGCGACGATGTGGACCGCATGGGCAAGATGCACAACGCCATGACAGCGGAGTTCGCGAAGGTCTGGAGGCGGCTCCAGGAGTACGAGGCCGTTCTTCATCGCGACCTTGCAGGTGCTGCTGCGGTGTCCCCGGGAGAAGTCAAGATGCATTCTCCGGACGTTTCTGTCCGGGCCGCAGATGCGGCAGCTGCGCGATCAAGTGACCCCCTGACGACTCAAAAGTCGGCACCTGCAGCGGCAGTTCAATCGTTGCCTCCCCGGACATCGAATGATCTCGAGATCCGGATGGGCCAGAAATGGCTGCTGATCATCGGTATCCTGGCCATGGTCTTCGGCGTAGGCTACTTCCTGAAGTATTCTTTTGAGCAGGGCTGGGTCGGTCCTGCGGGCCGCGTGGCCATGGCCTATCTCTGGGGCGCCGTCTTCCTCATTGCCGGCGACCGGTTCCGGAAAAAAGAGCTTAAGAACTTCGGCCTGTCGCTCTCAGGCGGCGGAATTGCCGTACTCTACTTCGCCACCTTCGCGGGCTTCCAACTCTACGAGCTCATTCCGCAGGCGCCGGCCTTCGGCATCATGGTTTTGATCACCGCCCTTGCCTGCCTTCTCGCTGTTCTGTATGACGCCAAGTGGCTTGCCGTGCTCGGCATGGCCGGCGGGTTCCTGACGCCGGTGCTGCTGTCCACAGGCAGGGACAACCAGATCGTGCTGATGACCTACATGACCATCATGAACCTTGGCCTCCTGGCCATCGCCTTCAGGAAGAAGTGGGACCTGCTGAACCGGCTGGGTTTTTTCTTCACCTACGCGCTTTACACAGCCTGGCACCTGCGCCATTATGCGCCGCACAAGTTCTGGCCTGCCATCATCTTCCTGACCCTTTTCTTTCTCATATACAGCATCGCGCCCGTTGCCTCCCAGATCCTGCGCCAGACCGTGGTGCGGGCAGGAAGCGCCTGGATCATGGTGATGAACTCGCTCTTTGCCTTTGCCTACAGCTACTCCATGATCACGGAACGGTTCTCCCTGCCCTGGGTCAGCGTGATCACCGTCTTCTACAGCGCCATGTTCCTCGGCATGGCGTCCTATCTGCACAAACAGGGCAGGCACCAGCAGGACGCTTTTGTGCTGCTTCTGGCCAAGGCCATGCTCTTTCTGATCATTACCGTGCCGATCATCTTCTCCAAGCACTGGATCACCATCTTCTGGGCCTCCCAGGCCCTGACGCTGCTCTGGGCCGGACTCCGACTTGACCGCAAAAGCCTCATTGCAGCAGCCCATGTCCTGTTCCTGGTGGCGATCTTCAAGTTCCTGCTCTATGACTATTCGGTGATCTTCCGGTTCTCGGATTATACTTGGGCCTTCCGCGAAGGGTATACCTTCCGCATTGTCGAGCGGCTTGCCGCCACGATCGTGCTTCTCGCCTGCCTTGCCTCGGCGCGGCAGCTTGCAGCAAAAGCCGTGAAGAGCCTCATTCCCCGGGACAGGGGCGATGCCGCAGCGCTTGCCATCGCACTCGGCATCGTACTCTTTATTATCTTGAACGTGGAGACCTCGGCCTTCTTCCATACCTATCTCTCCGCGGCCCGGTTCGCGGCAATCTCGGTGCTCTGGACCGGATTCTCCGTGGGCCTGATGGTCCTGGGGTTCCGTTACTCCAGCGCGGCCCTGCGGCGCACAGCCATCGGGCTCTTCGGCGCCACGGTCCTGAAGGTCTTTCTCTCGGACATGGCGAATGTGAGCACTCCCTACCGGATCCTTTCCTTCATCATCCTGGGACTGGTGCTTACGGGCACGTCGTACCTCTATTACCGGTTCAGGGACAGGATCCAGACGGTCATGGAGGCGGAGGAGAAGGAGTAGCGAAGTTGAGCCTCTGAAAAAGGGACAGTCCCCTTATGGTTCTAGGGGGACTGTCCCTGTCTTAAGCTAACGGCGTCTCTCGCAAAGGACGCGAAGAGGGCCTTTGAAGCAGAAGAGGTGCGGCGTTAGTTACAAATCCAAATCTTCTCAAACTGGGAAGAAACAACTTCTTTGACGCTGTTGTACGCTGATTGAGTTATGAAGAACCATGATTTTTCATAGTTGTTTATCCGTCCTGATCAGTGTCAAAGGCTTTTTTAGTTTCGGCTTGTCCGGGTCAGGGGTGAGCGACGGGAGACGAGTAAGGGTCGAGGAGGTCTGATGAAGCGAGTCTTGAGCATTCTTGCAGTCATTATATTACTATCGGCCGTTTCAGGTACGTCAGCGCAGGCATCTCTTGGACAGCCTGATTTCCCCTATTGCGCTGATCTTTCCGGCGCGGTAAGGCCCGGCGGTTTGGCAGGCGTCACGCTGGCAGGGGACGTCCTGGAACAGTGCACGCCGGGCTTCGACGACCTGAGGCTCTTTGACAGCCACAGCAGGGAGATCCCCTTTGTGGTGCTGGAGAACAGCCGGCCTGCCGAACCCCAGGAAGAATACGCTCTTGAGATGACCGACTATCACGAGACCGCGGGCAAGGCCGTCATCATTGCCCAACTGCCCGAGACACACCGCTCCGTGAGCGTCATCGAGATCAACACGCCTGACCGTGACTTCAAAAAGGGAATACTGCTCGAGTCAGGCAGGGACGGCAGGACCTGGCGCGTTGTCAGCCGTGACGTGCTGTATGATTTCTCATCCCGCGTCAATCTTCGAAAGACGCGGATCGAGTTCCCGAAGACCGCTGACCGTTATTTCCGCCTCACCGTGAGCGATGACGGAGGGAAAGCGCAGCCTGACCGGAATATGCGGCTTTCCTACCAGGGCCTCGATTTTTCCGTGGAAGGGATGACAGAGAAAAAGCTTTCGATCAAGGGTGTCCATGGTCTCACGGCGCCGCAGCGGGAGCGCATACCCGTGTATGACAGCCGGACCTTCAGGGACCTGAAGACCGAAACGGACAAGGACGGCAACACGGTGATCGTCCTGGACGCGAGTCTTCCTGTGGAGCGGATCGCTTTTGACATTGCCGATGCCTATTACTCCCGGAGTGTCACTATCTCCACGTCGGACACGGGGAAGAACGAGCGCGTCCTGTTCCGGGGCGCGATCCATAAATTCGTTCTGGACGGACAAAAGGAAGAACAGACCGCCCTCGACGTACGGTCGCGCAAGAGCCGCACGTACCGCATTGTGATCGAGAACCGGAAGAACCCGCCTCTCGCTATCCGGGGCATCACGTTGTCCTGGGTGGAACAGAACCTGTATTTCATCACCGAACAACCCGGCGAGGTCTATACGATATGCTTTGGGAACGAGTCGCTCTCCCGGCCGGAATACGATATCGCCCGCTTCATCTCGAACAGGACCCTGACGGACCACCAGTTGCTGCAGCTTCGGCGCGGCGATATCCGCGTCAACAGCGCCTACGTTCCTGTAACACCCAAAGCAGCGCGGGACCGGATCGAGAAGACGGTGCTGATCGTTGTTGTGCTCCTTGTCGTCGCCCTGCTCGCCATCTGGATCTTCCGGCTCATGAAAAAACTGGACCATGAAAAAGGACCGTAAAACAGGCACATCGCCTCAGCCGCGCAGCGCACAGACCGAGGTCCTGCGGGACCGGAGCCAGCAGCCCCTGGTGCTCAAGAAGGTCCGGCTCGTGGTGACAAAGGGCAAGGACGAAGGCAGGGAGGTGACCCTCCAGCAGGCCGCCATCGCCATCGGCGCCCTTGCCGAGAGCGACCTGGTGCTGACGGACCCCACGGTCTCGCGCAAGCACGCCGTGGTGGAGGAGCGTCCGGATGGCTACGTGGTGCGCGACCTGGAAAGCACCAACGGCACGTTCCTCGACGGCGTGAAGGTGCGCGAGGGATATCTCTCAGCAGGCTCGGTCATCCGCCTCGGCCAGACCGAGATCGCCTTCTCTCCCCTGGAAGAGCGGATCGAGGACCTGAGCAGCACGTCGGATAGTTTCGCCGGGCTGATCGGCGGCTCAACAGCCATGCGCGAGGTCTTCGGCATCCTGGAGCGCGTTGCGCCCACGGATGTGACGGTGCTGATCGAGGGAGAGACGGGCACCGGCAAGGAATTGGCTGCCCGGGCGCTCCATGACCATAGCAGGCGTTCCCAGGGCCCCCTGGTCGTCTTCGACTGCGGCGCGGTCGCGCCGAACCTGATCGAGAGCGAGCTCTTCGGCCACGAGAAAGGCGCCTTTACCGACGCGGTGCGGGCAAAGGCAGGCGCCTTCGAGCTTGCCGACGGCGGCACCATCTTTTTGGACGAGATCGGCGAACTGGCATCAACGCTCCAGCCCAAGCTGCTGCGGGCCCTGGACCAGCGCGAAGTGAAGCGCGTTGGCGCGGACCAGACCGTGAAGGTGGACGTGCGGGTCGTGGCTGCCACGAATCGTAAGCTGGGCGAAGAGGTGAAGGCGGGACGGTTTCGCGAGGACCTCTATTACCGGTTGTCCGTCGTGACGGTATTCATGCCGCCCCTTCGCAGGCGAAAGGAAGATATTGAAACTATCGCATCACATTTATTGTCCGGGCTCGCGGCGGACGTGGGCAAGAAGCTCACGGGCCTCTCGCCCGAAGCGGCGGAAGCTTTGCGGGCCTATACCTGGCCGGGAAATGTGCGGGAGCTCAGGAACGTGCTCGGCCGCGCCGCGGCCCTGTCCGACGGCGGGGTGATCCAGGCAAAGGACCTCTTTCTTTCCCAGGGCAAACGTTCGAGCACCCTCGACGGCCTGAGCGGCAAGACGCTCGAAGAGATCGAGAAGGCGGCCATCAAGGTCACGCTGCGGGCCGTGGACGGGAACAAGACGGCCGCTGCAAAGGCCCTGGGCATCGCCTACTCGACGCTCTATGAAAAGATGAAGAAATACGGGATGCAGGAGTAGGTAATGAGCGCTGCCTGCCTTCGTTTTGCTGTGCTCACGCTCCCGCGCCACCTTTCCCCGGAATATTCCTGTAATCCGTTAGTTATAGGGGAGGCCGCTCCCGCGTAAATTTATCCTTCCTATCCCTATCATCACACTTGCATCCAGGCCCCAGTCACGTTATAATCCCTGTCGTTGTCCGAACGCTGGTCGGAGGGGTCATTTTCGGAGTCGTTCGGGAATTAAGATGAGAGAGAGGAACCATATGGAGATGAATGATCAGGCAGCCAATGATGTCGCCGGGGACGATATACCCCAGGAGGAGAACTTTGCCGAGATGTTCGAGCAGAGTTTCAAGAAGCAGGAACGCCTCAAGCCGGGACAGATGGTCGAGGCGGCGATCGTCTCGATCTCGGCCGACTGGGTCTTCCTGGACCTGGGCGGCAAGGGCGAAGGCTACCTGGACAGGAAGGAACTGCTCGACGCCGATGGCGTGATGACGAAAAAAATGGGCGACCGCGTCAAGGCGTATTTTCTTTCCGCCAAAGAGGAGGGAATGCGCTTTACCACGAAGGTCGCCGCCGGCTCCGCGGCCAATGCCCAGCTTGAGGACGCCTGGCAGAACGGCGTCTCCGTGGATGGCATGGTGGTGAAGGAGATGAAGGGCGGTTTTGAGGTGAGGCTCGGCGGCAGCGTACGCGCCTTCTGCCCCTTCTCCCAGACCGGGCTGCGGCGCGACGAGCCGAAGGACGGGTTCCTCGGCAAGGCGATGCCCTTCCGGATCATCGAGTACGTCGAGGGTGGCAGGAACATCGTGCTGTCGCGGCGTGCCATAATTGACGAGGAGCAGGAGAAGGCGAAACGGGAGATGCGGGGGACCCTCAAGGAAGGCATGAGGGTAAAGGGGCGGATAACGTCCATACAGAACTTCGGCGCTTTCATCGACATCGGCGGCCTGGAAGGATTGATCCCTGCGTCGGAGGTATCGTGGCAGCGGGGGGAGAAGGTGGGCAACTTTCTCCGCGTCGGCCAGGAGGTCGAGGTGAACGTAAAGAGCCTGGACTGGGAGCGGAACCGCATCGCCTTCAGCCTGAAGGATACGCTGCCTGATCCCTGGAACGAGCTGGCCGATACATTTTCCACGGGCTCCTTCCACTCCGGAACCGTGGCGCGGCTGGCGGCCTTTGGCGCATTCGTCACCCTGGCGCCGGGCGTGGACGGCCTGCTGCATATCTCGAAACTGGGCGGCGGCAAGCGGATCAGCCATCCCCGCGAAGTAGTGAATGAAGGCCAGAAGGTGGAAGTGAAGGTGGAGTCCCTGGACCGGGAGAACCGGAAGCTTTCGCTCTCGCTCGCCGAGGTCAGCCGTGCAGAGGAAGAGGCAGCCACAGAACTTAAGAACTTTCAGCAAACGTCCGAAGCAGAGCCCCAGGCCATGGGTTCGCTGGGGGACATGCTGAAGAAGAAGATGGACGAGAAGGGGAATTAAGACGGACGGGGGGAGAGAATACTGCACCTTTTCTCTTCCCCCGTCCGTAGTGCTGTCTTTCTGCCTGACTCACCGGCTCACTCACGGCGCGTTGTCGTTTTTCCCCTTTTTTCTGCTTCCTTCATACAGCTCATACTCCAGCAGCCGGCATTCAATGCCGCTGTTGAAGAAGGGGATGGTCCGTGAGGGTTTCAGGCTCACTTTTTTTCCGAGGCCGGCGTTGCCGGTGAACACGTATCCCCGGTAACCCCGGCACTTCTGCTTCAGAAAGTCTCCGATGCCCTTGTACACTGCCTCGAGCTTCTGCACCTCTCCCATTCGCTCACCATACTCCGGATTCATGACGATCACACCCCCGCCTTCGGGTATCACTGTTTCGGTATAATCGCAGACGCTGAAGTCGAATAGATGCTCGACACCTGCCGTAGCAGCATTCTTTTTTGCGGCATCAATCGCCCGGGGGTCCATGTCCGTTGCAAAGATCTTTGTCGGCAGATCCTTCCTGGCCCTTCTGCGTGCCTCTTCGCGCAGAACCTGCCAGCGGGATTCGTCATATCCCGGAACATGCATGAACCCGAAGTTGCTCCGGAGAAGGCCTGGCGCGCGGCCCAGTCCGATGAGCGCGGCTTCGATGGCCAGAGTACCGCTGCCGCACATGGGGTTGATGAAATTTCCGCTTCCCTTCCAGCCCGTTGCCAGCACAACGGCAGCGGCGAGCGTCTCCTGCATGGGAGCGGCGAGGGGGATCTTCCGGTATCCGCGGCGCGACAGGGGCTCTCCGGAGGTGTCAAGGTAGACGGAGCCGCGGTCGTCCTTCCAGTAAAGATGGACGACAGAACGGTCCCGTTCCGGGCCTGAGTCAGGCCGGCTCCCCTGTTTTTCCTTGATGCGGTCCACGATAGCGTCCTTGCATTTGAGGCTTGCGAAACGGGAATCCCGTATGCTCGGTGTCTCAACGCTCGACGTGACGCAGAGATAGCCGTCAGCGGGAACATGATCTTCCCAGGGAATTGAATTGATCGCGCGGTAGAGTCCGTCGGCATCAGAAGCGGTGAATTCCTTCAACAGAAGGAGCACGCGGTGTCCTGTTCGGATGAAGAGGTTCAGTCTGAAGGTGTCCTCGAAGGAGCCCTCGGTCCCGACGCCGGCAACCAGCTCGGAGAGCACGGGAAAGCCCAAATTTTCGAGTTCCTTTTTCAGAAACGGAGGCACGCCCTTGGGGCAGGTGATCAGGATCTGATGTTTCTGTGTATTAGATGATGTCACTTCGTTCCTTTGTGTTCATGGTGTCAGGCTGGCCCCGCGTCGCCCTCTCTCCCCGTCTCGTCTTCTCCTTGTCCATCTCCTCAGCCCCGATCTGCCCCTGTCCCCCTGTCCGTCTTTATCACTCCGGCTCGATCGTGGCCGTGAGCGAGAAGGCATGAAGCTGGTCACGATGATGCTCCGCCTGTTCCAGGGGCTCTATGGTGCAGAGCGCAACGCCCTGATTGTGCGCCTCCATCATGATCCGTTCGCACTCCTGCACCGTGAACTTGAAGACGTGCATCAGGGCCTTCACCACATGCTCAGGTGTGTTCACATCGTCATTGTGCAGCAGCACCCGGAACCTGGGGATCAGTTCCCTCTTCTGGCTGATTGCTGCTGCGGTCTTTGTTGAGGGAATGTTCGGCATAGCCTTCGTCCGGTCAGGAGGATTATCGTAGAAAAGCATAATACAGATAGACTGAAAAAGCAAGGACATGCCGTCGATGATTACTTGAACATCTTGCTTTTATGCTCCCAGTCGTGTACTGTCTGGGACGCGGGAATGCACACATTTTCGCTGAGTTCAGCTTGTCCGGATGGTTCACGAGGAGCTACATGGCATTGGTCAGTCTGCAAGGAGTGAGCGTGGGCTTCGGCGGCCCGCTGCTGCTCGACAGGATCGATCTCCAGATCGAGAGCGGGGAGCGGGTCTGCCTGGTGGGCAGGAACGGCACCGGCAAGTCTACGGTCCTGAAGATCATCACCGGCGAGGTGAAGACCGAGGCAGGAAAAACAGTGTACCAGCAAGGCCTGCGGATCGCGTCGCTGACCCAGGAAGTGCCCCGGAACATCAACGGCACGGTCTTCGACGTTGTTGCCGAAGGCGTGGGCGAGCAGGGAAGGCTCCTTGCGGCCTATCACCAGCTGAGCCATCGTCTCGGTTCAGAGCACAGCGATGCCCTGCTTGCTGAGCTTGAGGACATCCAGCACCGGCTCGAGACCGCGAACGGCTGGGAGATGCAGCAGCAAGTGGAGACCATTCTGACCCGCCTCCGCCTGCCTGCTGACGCGGCCTTCGCCGAGCTCTCGGGCGGGCTGAAGCGCAGGACCCTGCTGGGCAGGGCGCTGGCCGGCGAGCCGGACCTTCTACTGCTCGACGAACCCACGAACCATCTGGACCTCGAGACCATCATCTGGATCGAGGAGTTTCTGCTCCAGTTCAGGGGTACGATCCTGTTCGTGACCCATGACCGCGCGCTGCTCAGAAAACTGGCAACGCGCATTGTGGACCTCGATCGGGGCAGGCTCACGTCCTGGCCCGGTAATTACGAGACCTACCTGGAACGCAAGCAGGCGCTGCTCGACGCCGAGACCGTGGAGAACGCGAAGTTCGACAAGAAGCTGGCGTCCGAGGAGACCTGGATCAGGCAGGGCATCAAGGCCCGGCGCACCAGGAACGAAGGCCGGGTGCGGGCGTTGAAGGAGTTGAGAAATATCCGCGCTGCGCGGCGGGAAAAGATCGGAACGGTCCGGATGCAGGTACAGGAGGCGGAGCGGTCCGGCAAGCTCGTGATCGAGGCTCAGAATGCCGGCTTCGGCTACGACGGCAAGACCGTGATCAGCGATCTTTCCACCACCATCCTGCGTGGGGACAAGGTGGGCATCATCGGGCCGAACGGCTCCGGCAAGACCACGCTGCTTCGTCTTCTGCTCGGGGATCTCGCACCGCAGCAGGGCTCGGTCCGGCACGGCACGAACATGGAAACGGTCTACCTGGACCAGCTCCGGTCCCAGCTCGATGATGAAAAGACGGTCATGGACAACGTGGCCTATGGCAGCGATTTCGTGACCATCAACGAGAACCGGCGTCACATTATCGGGTATCTGCAGGATTTTCTGTTCACGCCTGACCGGGCGCGCAGCCCCGTGAAGGTCCTGTCCGGCGGAGAGCGGAACCGGCTGCTGCTGGCACGGCTGTTCACAAAGCCGTCGAACGTGCTGGTCCTGGACGAACCCACGAATGATCTCGATATGGAGACCCTGGAACTGCTCGAAGAGCTGCTTATGGACTATCCCGGCACGGTGCTGCTTGTGAGTCATGACCGGGCCTTTCTCAATAACGTGGTCACGAACACGCTGGTCTTCGAGGGCGAAGGCCGCGTGAACGAATACACGGGCGGGTATGACGACTGGTTGTGGCAGCGGAAGGCGTTGGCCGCTGCGGAGTCTTCGAAGCCGGCACAGAATCAGGAGAAATCCAGGCTGAAGAAAGAGAAGTCGAGAAAATATTCATTTAAAGAGCAGAAGGAGCTGGCAGCTCTGCCGCAGCGCATCGAACAGCTTGAAACGGAGCAGCAGCAGGTCCAGGAGCAGCTTGCTGACCCGGCTTTCTACCGCGAGAGCGGGGACAAGGTCACCATGGCAAGGGCACGGCTTGAGGCACTGGAGAAGGAACTTGCTGAAGTGTATCGGCGGTGGGAGGAGCTGGAGGGGGCGGGAGGGTAGCTTACTAGTCAAATTCGATTTGACAGCGCTCGGCTTTTTTTAAAAAAGGATACGTTCCATTCTCAAATAACGCCTCGGCTTGGGGCGCGGAATTACCCGCTCCAATATCTGCAACATCGCCCCGCGGTTTTGTCCGCCACCCCGACTTCATACTTCTGGTAAGAGAGCAGAGTCATATAATCGCCTCGCGGCGGGAGAATCACAGGCTGGTCCTGGGAGTGGGAGTTATGGAAATTATGGGAGTTATGAGAAGGCCTTTTCCCATCTCTCCCAGGCTTCACAGGGCTCTCATTTTTCTTCACAATAGCTCCTGAATGCTCGACAGTTCGAATATATATATTTTCCTTTTGAATTATTCTGATGGCAGTTGAGCGTTTTTCTATTGTCAGCCCATCTAGCATTTGAGCGATTAACGGGTGTTTAGCAGATCAAATCGACAAATTCAATCCGCGTGTATCCGTGGCAAGGGCGCTTTTATCAGGACTTTGTCAGAGGCTTGCCGCACTCTTTGCAATGCTTTCCATAGACCTGCGTGGGCCTGGAGCACTCGGGACAGGACCTGAACTGCGCGAATCCGCAGAAGGGGCAGGCCTGCGCTCCCGGCGGCAGGAGCTTGCCGCACTTCTGGCAGAGGCCTTTGGCGATCCGCTTTTCGAGCAGCTTTTCGTGCGAGAAGAGCTTCTTCTGGACCACATAGATCAGGAAGAGCGCCACCACTACGGACAGCGCGATGACCAGGTAGTGCCAGATCGCGACGAGGTTGAGCGAGACGAGCAGATCCATGACCTTCTTCAGCAGCTTCTTGGGGATGATGTCGTAGATGGCCTCGATGATCTTGAAGAAGATGGGGATGAAAGCGACAACCAGGAGGTGTGAAGAAACGAGGGTCTGCACATGCCGGTCCCTGCGGATGCTGGCGGCGTTCCAGAGATAAAAGACGACAAAGAGCGGCAGGAGAAAGAGCATCTGCATGCCGAGCCGCTTCAGGGGGAACCAGAAGTTCATGGTGCGGATGTCAGACGTCAGACGCTCACGGTCAGCTTCGGTAAGGGACTGGATGGCGAGCCAGAGTGCCTTGACCGGCCCCGCCTGGTTCAGCTTTGCGTCGAGGGTGGCCATCTGACTGCGCAGGGTGTTCAGGTTCGTTGTCATCTGGCGGACGTCGGTCTTGATGGCAGAAACACCGGGCTTGCCCGCATCCTCTTTGGCGATGGTTTCGAGCAGTGATGTATCGTAACCGGCCTTCAGGTCTTTGATGCGGGTATCAAGCTCGCGGGCTTCACGCCTGAAGTCCTTCCGGTTTTCGAAAAGACGGGTCAGCTCTTTGTCTTTTTTGATCTTCTCGATTGGTGCACTAAAGGGGAGGCAGACAGGGTGCTGATCCTGCTTTCTTTCGTCGATCTGGTAATAGCTGGTGCTGTAGGACTGGACCAGGTCGTTCAGATTGTCCAGCCGGTTCGTTTCGTTCCAGTTTCGCTGGACCACGATCTCACGGCAGGTATAGGGCGCGTGTTCTTCCGGGGAGGTGAGTTGGCGGGTATGTTCGTCAAGGCCGTCAAAGACCGATACGAGGATGAAGATATCGAGAAAGATGAGGATGACCAGGGCGGCCTTGTTCAAGGGCTGGTCTTCGCCCAGCGTGGTCAGATGCGTTCTAATTCTGCCGATCCTGTCCTTTATCCATGTGAGCATCGCGATGAACCTCCTGAGGTAAAAACGAAAAATCCTGAAAAGAGCATTTGGACGCGGATAAAATCTGGAACAGCGGATGAGACAGATAAGAAAACTCTTTTGCTGCTGAAAAAGGATCGCCTTTGGGGTGAAGACTTTTCTTCGTGGCGGATTGTGTTCTGCTTTGTCCACCTTAAGAAGTGTAGTATTTCCGGCCGGAGATGTCAATCAGCGAAATCACCCATCAAGCCTATTGCATTTCCCGCTGTTCTGCCTTATGCTCCGGACCTATGATGCTTCTTATTAATCCTCCTGTTGCCAAGCCCGGTGAACCGCCGGCCGGCATTGCGAAGCTTTCCGGGGCGCTGAGCGCTCACGGGATCAGGCACCTGGTCCTTGACGCGAACATGGAAGGACTGCTGTTCCTGCTGCATAAGCCGCAGGAGAAATCCGAC
>MHDZ01000074.1:32494-39475 GCA_001805055.1 Nitrospirae bacterium GWC2_57_13 | reverse complement strand
TGATTGGTTAAGAGGGGACGAATTATAAATATTGACACTCTGGACACAACGTCCCCAATGCTTCCCTAACTTGGCAAAAACCCTCGGCATCATGCAAGTAAAGACAGATCGATCAATATCCGACAAAGAAAGTGTTCGAATCGGTGCTGCTAAGTTGATCGAAAAATATAACGCAATAGTTCAGAGTGACAGTGATAAAAAAGTGTACTGGGGTCCGTATCATCCGATAGAGAAAGTCATTAATGATTACAACCCAAGCTATGAATATCAGCGAGAAGTAATCGAAATTTTTAAAATAATTCTTTCAGAATACTATCCTGAAATGAATAAAAAAATGCAGGAGGAACATCGTAAAAGGATGGAGGAGTTGGGACCCCAATCTTTATAAGTTAAAGCAAGCTGGAGTTAATAATAACGAATCGTTCCACGCCGACCGCTTCGCGGCGTGTGAACTCGTCGTTAGAAGGCCAAGAATGACTGCCTTAGAAGTTTCGAACTTTGTTCATGCCCAACTCGGGGATATCGAAGAGAATAAAGGCTCTTCTCCAAATCGATGACACGATTTTGAGGCTTTTTAGAGCGGCGGCAGCATGCAGGTCAGGATTTTCAACCGAAGATACTCTTCGACCCGAAGACCGTATGCTCGTCGCTGTATGACTCTGATCTTGTCGTTCAACCCCTCGACAAAGCCGAGGGGTGAAGAATGGCGTGCAAACCTTCACCTCATACTCACCAAAGAGTTGGCTCCAGATGCTTTTGAGCGCCTTGCGCAACGTTTACTTCGTGAATCCGGATTCGTGCAAGTCGAAGTCACAGGACGTACTGGCGATGGCGGGATTGACGGCAAGGGTAGAGCGCGGATTCACGGTTGCATGAGTTTTCACGTCATATTTCAATGCAAAAAATACCAGGGTTCCGTTCCTGCCGGTGCGATCCGTGACTTTCGGGGTGCGATGGTAGATCGCGCGGATAAAGGTCTGTTCATTACAACAGGAACATTCAGTCCGGCTGCGATAACAGCGGCCACTCGCGACGGCGCGCCACCGATTGATCCGGTTGATGGCGACCAACTCGCTGAAAAACTTAAGGAACTCTGGCTTGGTCTCAAAAAGGAAATGGCAGAAAGGGTCAGCATTGACAGAGACTGGTTTCAGAACGTGTAAAATGTCTTGACGATTCCTATTTATCGGTGTATCTTCAATGTAGATACATTGAAGGAGGTTATACAATGAAAACACGCGTTCAGAAATGGGGCAATAGTCTTGCGTTACGTATTCCAAAAGCGTTCGCGAACGAAGTCGGCCTGCTGAACGATTCTTCTGTTGAGGTATCCGTGACCAGTGGGAAACTTGTCGTCGTACCAATTGAAAAACCGGGTGTGACACTAAAAAAACTATTGGCGCAGATAACCGAAAAGAATATCCATCGTGAGGTTGATAGCGGTCCTGTGGTTGGGAATGAATCATGGTAAATCCCAAATCGTATGTCCCCAAGCGGGGAGACGTGGTTTGGATTACTTTAAACCCTCAAGCCGGGCATGAACAGGCGGGTCGAAGACCCGCTGTCGTGCTGTCGCCGCAACCGTACAACGAAAAGGTTGGATTGGCCCTCCTCTGCCCTATTACGAATCAAATCAAAGGATATCCTTTTGAAGTTGTTATTCCCCCTGACCTGTCGGTATCCGGTGCAATTCTTTCCGACCAAGTGAAGAGTTTGGACTGGCGGATGAGAAATACGGAATTGATCGGCGCCTTACCTCCTAAGATAATAACCGAAGTGCTGCAGAAAATCGGTCTCTTGCTGACACTCTAGCGCAGCTTATTGTCACAATAAATGTAACTGCTCAGGTCCCCTGATTCGTCGTCCCCGAGTGCCTTTATCCCCGATTAATTCGTTCGGGGACGGACCCAGTGTCTTTAATGAACCCCTGGATTCCCGATAAAATCCCCCGATTAAATTATTCGAGGGCAGGCTGTTCGGGAATGACGGCTTTAAGCGAAAACCACCTGAGTAGTTACCAATAAATAGAGTATTTCAATCAGCGGCTCGACTCCACCCGTGGGTCAGCCGCCCGTTCCCCGCGCTCCGCGCGGGAAACCAGGGGCTCGAAACCGACCCGGAAAAACGGGCGGCTCAGAGCCCCTCTGTGATAAAAAGAGGGGCTGGGGAGATTTTCTGATCATGCCGCTTCTCTTTTGAGACCGTTAATAAGCAGCCGGCCTGCTCCTCCAGCGGACGCATCTCCCTGTTGATGCCGTACCCGGCCCTTCATCCGCACGACGGGCCGCTGGAATTGCCGGTATCCTTGTCGATCTTTGCCGAAAGGAAGGGCAATGAACACAAACACGAAAACCCTGATATATCTGGTGGTCCTCGCAGTCTTTGACCTGGTGATCCCCATCCCTATTACGGCGGGCATCCTGATCTATGTTTTCCTGGTCAAGCCCCCTTGGTTCCGGGATCTCGTATCGGAGATCTACGCTTCCTAGGCTGCCTGCCAAACGATCGTTCACCACGATTGACGTGGCCTACGGCTTCCGGTACGGTCTGCCATATACGGGGAAGATCGGATATTCAGCACGAGGAG
Organism: Nitrospirae bacterium GWC2_57_13; assembly: GCA_001805055.1. Classification (GTDB taxonomy): domain Bacteria; phylum Nitrospirota; class UBA9217; order UBA9217; family UBA9217; genus GWC2-57-13. The sequence continues at coordinate 36,888 of MHDZ01000074.1, read as the reverse complement.
GTCATAATCCGAATACAGGAGGAGACTATGAGACATGCATTCCAGATCATTGCCGCGTCTGCACTGCTGCTGACCGTAAGCGCAGCTCCTGCTTTGAGCGATCAGAACTGCAAACCCGTTATCGGTCATTTCGAGGCCTTTGTGGTGCCGCCGGGCCAGGGACATTGTCCGCCTGACCCTGCCGCCTTTTGCACCTCCGGCCGCGTCTGGGGCGGCATGCAGGGCAGCTACCAGTTCATTATGACCGGCTCCTACCTTTCAGCGCTGATCAACGGCGTCCCGACGATCCTCTTCTTTACCGGCACGAGCACCATATTCATGAAAAACGGCGAACAGGTGGTCGGCACTGATACGGGAAGCCTCGACCTTCCGCCCGGCCAGGGCGGCTTCGCATCACTGATCACGTTCTCCGGAGGCACTGGCAGCATGAGCGGAGCCGCGGGGCAGATCAGGTTGCGCGGCGAGTTCAGTGCAGCGGAAGGGACAACGAGCGGCGACTATATCGGCAGCCTGTGCTTGCCATAAGGTATGCAGACAGATGCCTGAGTGTAACCACGCGAGCAGAAGTATCCAGAGAACGGGTGCTAATCAGCGGGACATGCAAGCGATCTAATACAATCCCACGTGCCTTTGTTATGGTTTTGCCCCTCACCTTTATCCTCTCCCCATAGGGGAGAGGGTTGGGAGAGGGGGTACATACCGGAATGTAACAATATTTTTTCGTTCGTATTACATCTTTTGATCAAACGCCGAGTATCGGCTGAATTTCATCACTGCTCATCGCTTCTTCCTCGCCGCCTTCTCATAGTCCTGCATGTTCCTGATCCGCTCCTCTGTCAAGGGATGCGACGACAGGAGCGACTCGCCGGGATAGTTCTTCATGTCCCTGGTGATGCGGCGGAGGATGCGCTGATAGTACTTCGTGCTCCAGCCTTTTTTCGTGAAATAGCTCGCCACACGCTCATCAGCCTCCCGTTCAAAGGCGCGGGAGTATCGCGCTTCCGCAAGCACCGTAGGCAGCGTGGCAGCCACGCTCGTGATCGAGGTGACGTCCCCCACCAATGCCGAGATCACAAGAAAGACCCCGGCATCCTGGATGATGTTCCGCAGACCGTGCCGCTGCTCCACATGGGCGATCTCATGGACCATCACCCCTTCTATCTCCCGGTCATGCTTCGCAAGCCTGACCAGCTCATCGGTCATGACGATCGTTCCCGAAGGAAGGGCAAAGGCGTTCGGCCCGATGATGGGGCTCTTCCGGAACAAGATGCGGTAAGTCTGCGCCGGATCGATCCCTCGGTGAAGCCTGCGAAAGGACTTTTCCAAAGACCGGATGCGCGCCTTCGGCAGTTTGGACGGCCTGAGCAGCCGCTTATCCAGGACGTCCATGGTTTTTCGGCTCAATTCTTCCGAAAGCTCCTGAGGCACTGCATAGGCGATCTTTTTCGCAAGAGCGGGAATGCCGAAGACCATGAAGATCCACACACAAAGGGCCAGGCCCAGGAACGACACGGCCACCGTCTTCCAGCGGCTCTCCAGGAAATGCACGAACCGCATTCCGCGGTTGCCGCGCACCTGCTGCTCCAGGGACTCCACGGCAGCCAGGTTGTCTGTTTCGAGCATCGCGCCGTCAGAGAGGGTGATCGTACGCTTCGTCTTCCCGAGGGGGGGCGAGATCACACAGTCCCGCAGCGATTCATCCCGCAGCAGTGCAGGGTTGTCTCCCTGAATGCGCAGCCGTTGCTCATCAGCCGAGATCGTGACCGGATGGGCCGTTGAGCTGAGCCCGTCGAAATAGGTGGCGCGAAAGGTGATCATAGGCCGATCTCGAGATCGAAGAAGTCTGTTGCCGCGTCGCCATAGGCGCTCGCTTCCGGCACCGACGCGACGGCAATGTCATCAAGCCCCTGCTCGGCGATCACGGTCATGTTGTCCAGGATGTAGCGCGTTTTGCGCACCTGGGCCCAGGGAATGAGCAGCCCCAGGGACAGCACGATGGCAAGGATGTTCGATATGCGTATCCAGAACAGCCTGCCGGCCCGCAGGGAGCTGATGAACCGCACCGCCCCGAGCTGGGACGCCCCCCAGGAGTAGTTCGTGGTCCAGGCATAGATGTACTGCTGCACAAAGGTGCCTGCCAGCAACATGACCAGATACATCAGGATGCCGAGCCCGATGATAACTGGCATGTTCGGCTCTCCGCTCAGGAATTTCGCCGTCGAAGCGATAACGCCGCCAATGGCCAGGCCGATCATCACGAACGATCCGATAGCCGCCAGCGCAGTCAGGAGATAGACCTTGTAAAAAGGGCCGGGCCGGCCTTCAAAGAGACCGGCGCTCGTCCCGTAGGCCATGTGCTGATAGAAATATCTCTTCTTGCGGAAGGCCCAGTAGGGCACGATGAACCCGAGGGTGAAGGGGATGAGCAGCGGATAGAGCAGATAGGTCTTGTAGCTCTCACCCAGGGTACCGGAAAAACGGAAGCGGATGTTCCGGTACGCTGAATTGTGGGCAAAGAACCGGAGAGACTTATAGGCCAGAAAGGGAAAGACGAGGAAGAAAATGGCAAGGATGATGAATGCATATTCGGGCCTGTACCTGCCGGCCAGACTGTAGAGAGCAAATCCCGTACCTACGATGAGATAGCCCTTCAGGATAGCCAGCGGGTTCGCTGTATAGTCGAAGGCGTGGCCGTCGATCGCCGTGTTCTTGTAAAAGTACTGGCGGTTCCTGACCTTTGCCCAGGCGCCGTAGATGCCGAGGGTCACTATGGTCAGGAAGGTATTAACGATCCAGATCCGGAAGTATTCGGCAGCAGAGCCGGTAAATTCAGGTTTCTGACCCTTTCGTTCCCCTGCAGATGCCACTGCATCTGAAGGCGCCTTACCATCGACACCCTTCTCCTGATCTGTGATCTTCTGATCCATGCGATCACCGCATTGCGGACAGAACATGCCCGCGTTCGTCTGCTCCGGATCGTCCGTTGTTTTACCGCAGGAAAAACAGAAATATGATCCCATAGAACCACCTCATGTCGGAATGCTTCCCCGCGGAAAAAAACGATGAAGCAGGATAGCTGCTGGTAAAAAGGTACTATAAAAGTGTCAATTTGGCAAGTTATTGGAGGGCAGCTCGGCAATGATTCCAGGCCAAAATGGTAGGCTTAATGACCACGCGATCAATGGCCGCTGAAGAAGTCCTCTGCTTATGTTATTTCTCCGCAAGACTTGACATGGCCGCGCGAATCTCACGATTGCGGCCATACCGAAAATTTACAATTTGAGATTTCCAATTTACCCTTTTCAATTGCGGCCAAAGGCCGTGCTATGGCCTGATCACCGCAATATCCCCTTCACGATCACATCCACCGCCTCCACGGGCGAGAGCCCGTGGGCCATCAGCGTCTCCATCTGCTTCCGGTCCACGCTCCCGATGGCCGCCTCGTGCGTCACCTTTGCGAGCGGATGGTTCACCTGCACCTGGGGACTTGCCTTTGCCACGGCCCGGTCCTTCACGATCTCCATGCAGTCCACATGGCCCCTGCTGCCTGCGGCATTGCCCTCGGTTATGCCCGTCACCTCCGCTGTTGCATCGTCCTCCACGGCGATCCGGGCTTTAATCATTCCCCGGGCGTTCTCTCCGGCCAGCGTCACCTTTTCCTTCACCTTGATCTCGTCCTTGCCATGGCCGAAAACCCTTGCCACCAGCTCGACAAAGGCGTTCTCCCCTGCCGTTACATCATAATCGATGGAGAGCTTCCCGACCCGGCCCGTGGTCAGGGTAAAATCCGTGTAATACTTGCCGTTCCTGCCCACGAAGACCGCCAGCCTGGGCAGCACCTCTACACCGCCGGACATCCCGTGATAATGGACCTCCGAATAGCGCATCTCGGACCCCTCACCGATCGTTACCGAGGCGTCCATGATGTGCTTCACCTTCTCCGCCTTCGGAAAGAGACAATGGGCGATGAACCGTGCTGATGCGCCGTCCTCCATCGTCACGTGCATCAAGATCCTCTGTGTGCCTTTCCGGTGGACCACGCCGAAGCAGAGATGGACGGGCTTTTCGATGCGGGTCCCCGCAGTGACCCGGATCCCGGCAGTAATGCCCGAGCGGGTTTCCTTCGCCAAAACCTCAAGGCCCTCGACGGTGCGGGAGCTCAGGATCGAGTGTCCGCTCGCAACAAGGTGGGCGGTCCCCGCGTCTGCCAAAATGGCCCGATCCCCGCCGGTCATGCTGAACACGGCCATCAGTTCGTCCATTTCAGACATGGATGCACTCCTCTGCCGTGCAGGTGAGGCACTTCCGTGACTTATAGAATTCGGCCACCTTTTCGGGGCTTCCGGTGCAAACGATCCGACCCTTGCATAGCTGGGAGGCGCGGTCAGCAATCC
>MHDZ01000074.1:31340-32486 GCA_001805055.1 Nitrospirae bacterium GWC2_57_13 | reverse complement strand
CTTCTGCTTGAAGCGAGTGATGACGTTAATAATGTCCTGTGTCGAGAGCATGTCGATGCCGGAATCAGGCTCGTCGAGCACAGCGAGCAGCGGCCCGAGCGCCAGAATCGAAGCGAGCTCGATCCGCTTTCTCTCGCCGCCGCTCAGTTTCCGGTCCACCATTCTGCCGAGATATGATCCAGGCTGGAGTCCCACGAGTTCGAGAAGCTCGGACGGGTCAATCTTGCCGTTCTTAAGGGTGAGATAGTCCCTGACGGTAATGCCCTCGAACCTGACCGGCTCCTGCCAGGCCAGTGATATGCCGCGCCGCGCCCGTTCATGGATGGGGAATCCTGCAACGTCCTCGCCCTGAAAAAGTACTTTACCGCCTGCATGCCCGTATCCTTCGCAGCCCATGATGAGATAGGCAAGGGTGCTCTTGCCTGTGCCGTTCGTTCCGAGCAGGGCGTGCACCTCCCCCTCCTCGATGACCATGCTCAGGCCGTCAAGCAGCGCGGCCGAGCCCCCAGGCCCGGCGCGGAACAGCAGGTCTTTGATCTCAAGGAGCGGCATGATACTTTTAGAAACGTTCGCACACGGATTGACACGGATGAAGGCGAATAAAATACAAACCTGAATGAGCGGTTACTACTTTCATTCTATCACTTATAGGGAGTGAATAGTGCTGCGCTGACAGGGGAAGAGAAGGGGAGTAACTTTCTGCAACATTGAACGATGGCAGTAAATACTTTTCGATCAGTAGAATATTATTCCCACAGCGATGGCGGCCGTCCAGCAGCGGTTTCCTCAAGAATGCGGCGCGTGGCGGAATCCATGGAGGGCGGGGATATCTCCTGCAGAGCTGCCTGCGCAAAGGCGGGCAGGCCCGTCAGCATGGCGGAAACACGTATCACCTGGCCCCGCCGGGTCTCGATGCGGAACCACTTGGCTGACGGGGAATACCGGACGCTGCTCACATCGCGCCACAGCAGGGTGCCGGGCGCGCGGAACAAGGGCTGAAAGCGCAAGCCATGCGGCTCAAGGTGATGCCGGACGCGGACATACTCGACGATGATCACGGCGCCCATGAGAGAGAATCCCAGGAAAAAAAGACTGATCCATATAGATCCGTCCTTGCCCGGAAAGAGACGGGAGAGGACCGCGAGG
>MHDZ01000074.1:22663-31323 GCA_001805055.1 Nitrospirae bacterium GWC2_57_13 | reverse complement strand
TCAACTCCGGCCTTCTGCCGGGACTTCGCGAGCCAGCCCATGATGACCGTCATCGCAAGCCCCCAGACGACCCACTGAATGATATCCGCCCACCAGGCTGAATCCGACACGCGTCACCTCCGCCACTGTTCCGTCGTCCTGAGTCAGTTGCAGATCGAGCTATTCGTGCACGGGGAGAAACAAATAAAAAGCCGCTGCCGCAAAAAGGCGACAACGGCTCAACATTTCCTTCATTCGATCTCAGCAGCTGCAGGAACCGCAGGAATTTCCCTGCTGCTGCATCCCTGTGATCATGAACCCGCGGCCGTCCTGAAAATCAATGGTCGTGTTCATGAGCATTCCCTGCGCCTTCATTTCCAGGAACACTTTCAGCCCGTTCTTCTCGATCGTTGTATCCCCAGACTGGGGATTGTCGGCTATGTCCATAGCCAGCGAGGGGCTTCAGCCGCCGGGAACGATGAAAATGCGTACACCGGCGCTTCCACCGCCGTTCTGGTTCGAGATGAATTCCTTGAACTTCGTTATAGCACTGTCTGTCAAACCTACCATGCATGCCTCCCGTCTGTTATGTCTTGAATCATCCGATGTTTCGAGTGTTCATATTACCAGCAGACAGCGTGGAATGCAAATATTTTTTACCTTCACTGCTCTCCTGCAGGGACAATAAAACACCATTTTACCTGCATCTTGCCCACTAGAGCGTAGTATTGAAGCTGGAAGAGCGGGATCCAGGATCGATAGGGTCGACTATTGCTTTCCGAAAGGACAGACCGGGTGCCTGCATTCGCTGCATTGCAGGCACAGGCCTCCGTGGCCGAACTCGGCAAGCTCTCGCCTGCCGATCTTCTCGCCCGCAAGCACCCTCGGAAGGATGAGATCAAAAATGGTTATCTTGTGATACATGCCGCAGGCCGGGATACCCATGATCGGGATGGAAGAAGGGGAGACGGGGGGACGGGGGAACGATACGGAATCTTCATCAATTTGGTCTTGATGTTCTCCTGGTCTCAGTGTCTCCGCGTCTCCGCGTACATCTGCATCAAGGTACCCCACCAACACCATGGCCCCCGGCAGCACCGCTGATCCATAAACACTGTCGCGTGCGCCCAGGTTGCGGATGGCAAAGCGCGTTACGTCATCGGGATCCACAGACATTCCGCCCGTCGTAATAAGGAGATCCGCGCCGGCCTTCAGCAGTTCACGGAGCCGGCCTTCAATGTACTGTTCATCGTCGGGAGCGTAGTGGATCCCGACGATCTCGCCTTGATACTGCTCGATCTTTTTTGCTATGACAGGGACAAAAGCGTCCTTGATCCTTCCGTGGTAGACCTCGTTCCCGGTAATAACCACGCCTGCTTTGGGTTTTCGAAGTTCCTTGACTTCGATCACGCCGCTTCGTGATTGCGGATTTACCGTCTCCCCCCGCACTCCGCACTCCGCACTCCGCACTCGCTCTGCGATCCTCACTGCTTCCTCAACGACGGCTCTCTTCACCACCAGCGGTATCGCCCGGGTCCCCGCCACCTCCTGTCCCTTCTTCACGACCGTATTTCCATGCCGTGTGGCACACATCACATCACCGAGCATGTTGAAGGCCAGGAGCGCCTCCCGGTCGACCGTCAGCAGGCCGTCCCGCCCGGCTATGATGGTGATCTTCCCTTCCTTCGGTTCACCTTTGATCGCCACTCCCTGGCCCATGAGGGCATGTGCGATAGCGTATGCAGCGTCATTCTCATGCAATTCATCTTCGGCGATATGCAGGACAAAAAGGTGTTCTTTGCCAAGCTTCTGGAGAAGGCAAATATCCTCGCTCCGGACAAGATGGCCTTTTTTGAACGCCCGGCCCTTGAACTCGCCCGCACGGATCTCGGTTATATCATGGGCGAGGACCATGCCTACGGCCTGGCTTACAGGGATCGTCCGTGATCCTTCTTCCCTCACATTCACCGGCGCGTCACTCATGCTAGCCTCCTGAAAAGAGAGCCTTGAACTTTTTATCGACGATCTCTCGTATTCCCGACTCCAGCATCTCGTATTTTCTGATGAATGCCGTCGCTTCCGGAGTCAGGACCGCGCCGCCGCCGTGCCTGCCTCCGGTTCTCCGCTCGACAAGCTTCACGCCGAGCCGCTCTTCCATGGCATTGATATAACCCCACGCCTTCCGGTATGAAATACCCACCTCCGCCGCGGCTTGATTGATCGATCCATGAGCAGCAATGGCAGTGAGAAGGAATCTTCGTCCCCTCCCGAAAACGGGCTCGCCATCGACTTCTATCCATATCTTTGAACGGATGGCCAGATCGTTATGGCTTTTCTGCATAGCGCTCCGCCTAAGAAATACCACCCCTCGCCTTTGTCCTCTCCCCTGAGGGGAGAGGGTGGGGTGAGGGGGCTTCGTAGTAGCCATTCCCCGCGCAGGGAAGGCACAATGACCTGCCGTCCCGGGAAATCTCCCGCATATCCTGCACGTGCTCTCCGCAGGAAGCGCACCGGACCCTTCGCATAGGCCTGCCGGGCATGTCCTCAGGCGCCACTTTGACAGCCACTTCCATCACGTCGAATAACTCTTCATCGGACATTACCTTGTACGCCTCAAGCTGGCCGGCATATTTATTCTCGATCTCAGGAAAGCGCTCCTTTGCCTTGTCGCGTGAGTCCTCGCGGGCAATGATCCGCGCAGCTTTGCCTGTTTTAAGATTTAGAAATGTCGCCGCCATCTTGCCGTAATCCATGAACTTCATGGTCCGGTGGCCCAGGCTGCACCCGGTGACAGACTGGACAGCGTCGGTGGCGCACCGGTCCATTTCGACGAAGGCGATGATGCTCTTCCTGTCCTTCCCCTTCGGATCGCTTATACCGATCTCCCGAAGTCCCAGCATGGACATGCGTACGCCCAGCACCTGTCCGGCGCAGAGATGTCCGTGGATCCTTACCGATTCATTCAGCAGAGACTCAAAATCCAATGCGATTCCCATGGCGAAATATATCCCATCCAAATGTAAATTTACCGTTACCTTTTGCCCGCCACTGCATGAGCTGTAAAAGCCTCTGCATTGCAACTATCATGTTCAAAATATTTGTTTCCGAAAAAACCCGGAAAAACTCTTACCGCCTCAGCGGGGCAGAAATCTCCGCACAGACCGCATCCGGTGCACAATGAAGAATTGAACAGTAAACCCGGGCCTTCAGCGTCTTTCTTGATCTTCAAAGCCCCGGTCGGGCACATGCCGATGCACGCAAAACAATTAGTGCATGACGATCCGGCTTTTACCGTGAAAGCATAATTGCGCAAGATGTCCGTAACCGCGTTGCCGTCAACAAGCTTCCTCACAACCGTATTAATTATATCACGCTTCAAAGGAAGCCTTTTCCTCGTGTACGACACGGGTATTGCGGCGTCGCTCTTGTCGAGAAACCCCGCGACCTGTGTAAAGCCCATTGTCTTGAGCGCCCGAAAAAAACCCCTTCGGTCCAGGGAAACATACTCAAAAACCAGGTCCTCCGTTTTTTCAGCCAAGAGGATCTTCTTCCCGACGTCGAGAGACGTTTTCGTCCGTGCGCTTTGCATGCGCTCTTTGAGCGTTTCAACGATAAAAGAGTTCCGGCATGCGCCGCAGGCGGTCAGATTGAGGTATAACGGCTTACCGAGATACTCCGCTAACGAAATAAGATGCTCCTCCGACAGAAAGCCCAGACAGCTGGTTTTTTCGTTGGCCTCCCTGTCCCCGGCCTGTTTGCAGCCGAGCACGGCATGGGCGACGGAATTCTGTGTTTTCCGCAATTTGGACAGAAGGACAAAAAAATCCACGTCTGAGTCGATAAAACAGCCCGATGGACACTCGGACACGCACAGCATGCACTCGGTGCATTTCCCCGCGTCAAGGGCGATGCCGTTGTCGATGGATACAGCCCCGGCCCGGCAACTCGCGGTGCATATCGAACAGATGTTTTTATTAAAACGCATTCTGACGCAGCGCGACCTGTCTGTTGAAATCCGCGCCTCGGCGGCGCCTAAGGCCATTGTAATTATTTTTTCCTGCAGCATCTTCTCGCTAAATCCGCGCCAGGTCTTCCCGCAACTCTTGCGGCATGGCGCAGCGTTTTGTTTTCAACATAAAAACGGACAGGCAGTCGGCAAGAGCCTGGTAGAATTCGCTTTCCGTCCCCTCTTTTATCTTTGCGCAGAAGGGAACGGTCCATCCGTCCAAAAATATCCGCAGGAACGCTTCCTGCCTGTTCAGAAAATACATTGCCTTTTCCCGATCGTTCTTTTCAAGTGCCTCGACTTCATGGTAGACAAGATAATACATGAATTCCATTTCCGCCGTGATATGATCCGGCAGATTTTCGAACGAATCGTCCATGGACAGGCCTTCCGATTTGTAAAAATCCATGACCCTGGCCGTGGACTCGCCCATCACTTTTCCGCCTTCTTCCAGATATACGGAGCCGTAGGGAGGGGCCAACAGCTCATTAGGCCCTACAAAGAGCCGCGCGTACTCCACCAGCAATTCCTCTTCGTTATATTGCATTACGGTCGTTGCCAGTTTATCGGAATACCGGGCCGCTTCCGGGCATACGTCCGTCAGCAGATCGCCGAGGACCGAAAAAACGTTCTCATCCAGGAACAACTTCTTTTGCGGCTCATAAAAACAGGCCGCAAGCAGTTTATAGCAGTCTCGCCGCGCCCGCTCGAATTCAATGAATTGTTCGATAACCATGCACGCCCTCTCGATCTTTTTTTTCAGAGTTTCCGGAACAAGGTGAAATAACGGAGCGATGGGGACCGGTCAATACCGGTCTCCCATCACTCCATGACACAAGGAGTATTTACACTTTACTGGCCGCTGGCTTGTAACTCCTGACATAAAACACATTAGGCTTCGTGCTTTTTTCACCGGCCTTCAAAAGGTCGCCCTTGTTGTTCTTGAGCTGGGCAGGCTTGTGCTTTTTGAGGACCTGGCTGATCTCGCTGTTCGGGTCGTTCTGGTCGCCGAAGATGCGGGCCTTTGCCGGGCAGGAAACCACACAGTAGGGCAGCTCGCCTTTCTTCACCCGGTGTTCGCAGAAGATGCATTTTTCGGAAATGCCGCTCTTCCTCACACTTTCATATTCCGGGTGCTGGTAGAGCGTACGGTGCGGAGGAGTGTCGCCGGATGTTTTGGACACCTCGGCGCCCGAAGAGGTGCAGCCGGGAATCATCTCCTTTGAGTCCCGGTAGAACGGATGCGTTGTGCCGCCGTGCGCGTTGAAGCTCAGCACACTGTAAGCAGCCTTGTCCTTGTTCACATCCGTTGTGCTGTAGGGACAGGCCCGCTGGCAGTTCTGGCAGCCGATGCACCGCTCGTCGTTGTGCATGGTAATGCCGTCGGGCGTCTTGAACATCGCCTTAGGGGTTACCGGGCAGGCCTTTACGCACGGCGCGTCCGTGCAGTGGTTGCAGAGCACCGGCATAGTGCTGGCCTTGATATTCGGAAACTTCCCTTCCTCTTTCATGATGAAATCGGCCCAGTTAAAGGTCTGTCCGTCCGCCCTGTCCTGGGTATTATTCTCGGTCTTGCAGGCGAGGGCGCATGCGCCGCAGCCTACGCACTTCTGCAAGTCTATGACCATTCCGTATTTAAGCATTTATCGTCTCCTCCTTTCCTATATCTTCTCGATCTTGACGCCGGTGAATCCGCCGTTGCGGGCGGTTGCCCCGCTCAAGCGATCGTAGTCGTCAACGAGCAGTTCGTTATTGTTGCCGCCTCGGGGTTCTGCCCTGGCGTAATCCTTTGCAGCCACGCGGCCGTACGCCCAGTGGCCCTGGCCGAAGCACTTGGCGATCGTGCCGGGGCGCACCCCTTCCCACAACTTCGCCTTAGTGACAATTGCGCCGGTTGTGGAAGTCAGGCGAATCGCGTCGCCGTTCTTGATCCCCAGCTTTTTGGCGTCACTCGGGTTGATCTTGGTCACATCGTCCCAGCTCACGTCTCCCACATCCATCTTCTTGAACTCGTGATACCACGTCGTGTTCTGGCTCCGGCCTTCCCGGTTGAGCCTCGACTTGTAGTCGATGAAGGTAAACGGATATTCTTCGTTGCTGCCGTGACGCGTGGGCGACTCGTAGTGGGGCACAAACACCAGTTCGCCCTGGGCTTCGTAACCGCTCCCCTTCAGTACCTCGTCGATGCTGATCTTATTTTTTTCGGCGAACAGGGTGAGGGTTTTCTTCAGCGTTTCGCTGTAAAACTCGAACTTCTTGGTTACTGTCTTGAACTTACCCTCGAACTTCTTGGTCTCTGGGTTGTCCTTACCCCAGTTCTTTTTGTAGGCGTAGGTCTCGGAATTGTAGATCCCCTTTTTCTTGAAATCCTCCCAGCCCACGAGCTGATCGCCCTTCATTTTCTCCTTGCCGTTCCAAGCCTTCTGACTGGATATCTTGGCGGAGATTTCGGCAAACTCCGCGGCATTGAGCGGCTTTTTCTTCGTTTCGGGGTCTTCAAATGAGGCATAGTAGTCGTAGAGATTGGCAAACCCCTTTGCCTTCAGCTTCTCGGCTAATAGCCACATGACCTCGGTCTCCTCGGACTTTGCCTGCCAGAGCGGCTTGATCACCGGCTGCTGGATGGACATATGGCCGTGCAGATTTGCCATGTTGGTGATAATAGAGAATTTCTCCGCCGGGGCAAAGGTGGCCGGCAGTACGATATCGGCATATTGCGTCATTTCCGAGGCGTTGGTGACTATGTGGACGAAGAACGGGACCTTGGCCATGGCCATGTCCCAACGCTGGGCGCCGGTGCAGGAGAAGTTGAAGTTGCTCCAGGTGCTGAGGAACACCTTGATAGCACCCGGATCCTTCAGCAGGCCATTGGCCACGTTGTTGGTGACCACGCCGGCCATGGCACTCTCAGTTTCCTTGCCGTCTTTGTCTTTCTTTTTCTCAAAGCCGCCCATGATAGCGGGCATGTCTTTGGCGCCGCGGCCGTCGACCTTCTTCCCTTTGCCGGACTTCTTGGCAAGCTCGTCGACAAACACCTCGGCGATTTCCGGGAACTTTGTAGTCGGCGCGCTGGAGCTCTGAAATACGCCTCCTTCGGTCTCGATGGAGCCTAGAATTCCGTTCAGGGCGTAAACCGCCATGGAGGCATAGGTGCCTCTGGGCGTCATGGCCACGCCGGGACCCATATAGACCGCACAGGAAGATCCGGCCTTGGCCATGGCGCGGGCCACACGGATAATCTGCTCTTTGGGGATCAACGTCTTTTTAGCAGCCCAGGTTGGGGTTTTGTCCTTCAGTTCTATGTTCCACCATTTGACCACGCCATGGGTCTGCTTCTCCACAAAAGCCGCCTCGTCAACAGTCCTGCCTACCTTGAAGAGATTCTTGCCGTCCTTGAAATCGCCCACGAACTCCTTGCTCCACTTCCCATCGGTCATGATGACATGGGCCAGGGCCGCGGCTAAAGCGCCGTCCTCGCCCGGTTTGATCGGGAGCCACTCATTAGCCTTTGCAGCCGAGGTTGAGAGGCGCGGATCAACGGCGATTACCGTGCCGCGGTCAAAAATATCGCCTAACTTGTTAATGGCATTGGGCACCTGCCGATTGGAGCTGAGCGGGTCGCAACCCCAGATTACCAAACAGGTGGTCTTGGCCAGGTCATAATCCCGGTACCCGAAGAAGCCCTGGGTATAACCGGGCCCCATCTTTTCCGCTTCAGCGCAGATGGCGCTGTGGGAAAAGTAGTTGGGAGTGCCGTAGATCTTGGGCAGGGTGCCGTAGAGCAGATCTGTCGAGGTGCTGGAGTATCGGCCTCGCATGTACATCAATTTCTCCGGCTCGTTGGCTTTGCGCAGTTCCATCATTTTGTCCGCAACAATGTCCAGGGCCTCGTCCCAGGTAATCGGGACGAATTTGGGATCGATCCCACGCCCCTTTTCAGGGTTGGTGCGCTTCATGGGGACCTTGATCCGGTCAGGATCGTAGAGTTGCTGAAGCATCAGGTGACCTCGCGGACAGACGTAGCCGCTGTTGGCCTTGCTGAGTTGGTTGCCGCGCACCTTGACCGCGCGGCCCTCCTGCACAAAGAACTCCACAGGACACCAGGCAGTGCATCCCTGGCATGTGGAGGCGATCCACTCGCCCGGTCCCGTTCCGCCGATGCCCTTCTCCTGCTCCTTGCCGGCGGCGAAGGCATTGAGCTTCAGTCCTCCCAGCGCCGCCACCGCTCCCGCGGCTGCGCCTGCCTTCAGAAAGTCCCTTCTTTTAATCTGCATCGCTGCCTCCCTTTCCCGTTAATTGAAGGTAAATATAGCATATGGGCGGTCGACTTGCAGAAATTTTTCCCCTGAAAAATGGCGCCAGATGCTTCTGAAATAACGGCTGAACCATGCTTATTATTTGCCCATGAATGAACGTAAATTCTCCCTGATCTGGTCTCGGGCGCGCCGGAACTCCAGCAGAACCTCATTTTCAGTGCCGGTGGCAAGGATGGGGTCGTCAATGGGCCAGTGCAGCCGCTTAACCTGCGGGGGCGTCATGGGGCACAGCACCTCGGCGTGCCCGCAAAGCGTGATCACCACGTCCATCTTTAAAATCAGATCCTGGTTGATGGCCTTTGAGGTCTGGCGCGATATATCAATGCCGATCTCCTGCATCACCCTGACGGCATAGGGGT
>MHDZ01000074.1:0-22654 GCA_001805055.1 Nitrospirae bacterium GWC2_57_13 | reverse complement strand
GATCTTTCCCTTCCCGAGCTCCCGTGCCAGGCCCTCGGCCATCTGGCTCCGGCAGGAATTTCCGGTACAGAGGAACATCACCCTGATCACCCTTGACCTCCTCCATCATTGTGCGTCAGTCGGCTGCCATATTCCAATTAAAAAACGGCTGCCCCACCCCTCAGGTCGAACAGCTTGACATTACAACGAATCCGTCGTCTTGATAGCGCAATAATCGTTCTTGAAATATCTCGCCTGAAAAGAACGAGCCACGTTCACCAGCCCGATAAGCACCGGGACCTCGACCAGCGGGCCGATGACCGTCGCGAACGCGACCCCGGAGTTGATCCCGAACACCGAAACGGCCACGGCAATGGCAAGCTCGAAGTCGTTCGAGGCCGCGGTAAAGCTCAGAGTCGCGGATTTGGGATAGTCCGCGCCTATCTTCTTTGCGATCCAGAAGGTAACCAGGAACATGAACACGAAGTAGATCAGCATGGGCACGGCAATCCGCAGGACGTCGAGCGGCAGCTTGATAATATACTCTCCCTTCAGGGAGAACATCACGACGATGGTGAAAAGCAGGGCGATGAGCGTGATGGGGCTGATTTTCGGCACAAAAGTCTCATGGTACCAGTTCTTGTCTTTGATCCTGATCAGGGTGAAGCGCGTGATCGTCCCCGCGAGGAAAGGAATCCCTAGGTAGATGAAGACGCTCTGCGCGATCTCGGCGATGGACACATCGACGACCGCTCCGCTCAGGCCGAAGAACGGCGGCAGCACAGTCACGAAGATCCATGCATAGAGCGAATAGGTCAGCACCTGGAAAACGGCATTAAATGCTACGAGACCGGCCACATAGTCCGGGTCCCCGCAGGCGAGGTCATTCCAGACCAGCACCATGGCGATGCACCGGGCGAGCCCCACGAGGATCACACCGACCATGTAGTCGGGATAGGAATGGAGAAAAAGACTGGCAAGGGCGAACATGACGATGGGGCCGACAATCCAGTTCTGGATCAGGCTGACGGTCAGGATCCGCCAGTTCCGGAAGACCTTCGGCAGGTCCTCGTACCGCACCTTGGCCAGGGGCGGATACATCATGAGGATGAGGCCGACGGCGATGGGAATGTTCGTCGTGCCCACGGAAAAAGTGTCGATAACCTTTTCAACGCCCGGTACGAGGTACCCGAGACCGACGCCGAGGGCCATGGCAAAAAAGATCCAAAGTGTCAGGAACCTATCGATAAAGGACAGTCGTTTCGCCCCTGGTGCAGTCATGCAAATCCCCTTTCTCAACGCCCGCAGCTTTTCGGCCTGCATCCAATGCTCACGACTTTGGATCTTGTCCCCTTGTCTTTCAGGAACCTTCCAAGCCGTCCGCGGTCTTCGGCCATCGCTGTCTCGGAAACGCGCTCGCAGACCGCAAGCAGTAGCATCCGGCGCAGCATCTCCGACTCATCAAGTCGATAGTGCACCCAGCGGCCCTCTTTCCGGTCCCGGATAAGCCCAGCCTCTTTCAGCACATTGAGGTGAAAGGAGACCTTGGGCTGAACCATGTCGAGGGCGGCTGTGATGTCGCAGACACACAGTTCTCCCTGTTCCAGGAGCTTCAGAATCCTGTGCCGCGTCTCGTCGGACAGGGCCTTGAATATGTTCACAAGGTCGTTCATTTCCCTCCCCTTACGCCTTCCCCTTCACCCCTGAGGGATATTATGCTTCCGCCTTGATCATTTCCTTCACTTTTTCAAGTGATGGCAGCGGCTTGCCTGTATGCTTCACCTTGCCGTTCACGATAAGCCCCGGCGTGGACAGGATGCCGTTCATGGCAATCTCGCCGACGTCCGTGATCTTTACCACCTGAGCATCGATTCCGAGTTCCTTGACAGCGGCTTTCGCCATCTCCTCCATTTTGTGGCAGTTGGCACAACCGGGACCAAGAACCTTGATCTCCATTTCCAGACCTCCTGAGGTTTTTAGCCGCAGATAAACGCGGATATAGCAAACCCGCAGAGGGCATGGCGCATGGGGCATAGATTATATACGCTATGCCCTTTGCTCTCTGCTCGTTATGTGTCCATCCGAGTGCATCCGTGGCAAAATGATCTTATAAGATGGCGTTAAACAGATATCCCACGGCAATGATCGTCACCGTCATGATCCCGATGAACACACCCAGCATCGGCAGCTTCAGCACCTTCCGCAGGATGATCATTTCCGGCAGCGACAGCGCCGTGACCGCCATCATGAAGGCGAGCACGGTACCCATGCTCATCCCCTTCTCGACGAGGGCGGAGACGATGGGAACAACGCCTGCAGCGCTGGCGTAAAGCGGCACGCCCATGGCCACGACAAGCGGCACGGCAAAGGGATTGTCCCGGCCCGCATAGCGGACCAGAAAATCCTCGGGAACATATCCGTGGATGAACCCGCCGATGCCGATGGCTATCACGACGAAAAGGGAGACCTTTTTCAGGATCTCTGTGGTTCCCGCCTTTGCATAGGCCAACCGCGCCTGGAGCGTCGGTTTTTCCTGGTTCTGCTCGAGCCGGAGTGCGCGAACCTTGAACACATACTCTTCGACCCATTTTTCAAGCTTCAGCCTGCCGATGATGAATCCGCCGAGGACCGCAATAGACAGCCCCGCTCCCACGTAGATCAGGGCGATCTTCCATCCGAAGAGTCCCCAGAGCAGCACCACGGCAATTTCATTCACCATAGGGGAGGAAATGAGGAAGGAAAAGGTCACTCCCAGCGGCACCCCTGCTTCGACGAACCCGATGAAAAGCGGCACTGCCGAACAGGAACAGAAAGGAGTTACGACACCAAGAAGGGCGGCCAGGATATTTCCGATAAATTCCCGTTTATGGGACAGGATGCGCTTGGTCCGTTCGGGAGGGAAATAACTGCGTACGAACGAGATAACGAAGATGATGACGGAAAGCAGCAGAAAGATCTTGATGGTGTCGTAAATAAAGAAGTTGACAACATCGGCCAGCCGCGATCCCTGCTCCATGCCGAAGATTGAATAGACAAGCCGGTCCGCAAAATCCTTGAGCATTCCCGCCTCCAATATAT
Source organism: Nitrospirae bacterium GWC2_57_13 (assembly GCA_001805055.1). Classification (GTDB taxonomy): domain Bacteria; phylum Nitrospirota; class UBA9217; order UBA9217; family UBA9217; genus GWC2-57-13. The sequence goes on along the minus strand of MHDZ01000074.1, from coordinate 19,597 downwards.
AAAAATTATTTTATATATTACCCATGCAGGGGCGGAATGTCAACCATCAAGTTTTCGAGAAAAAAATTAGCGCCCTCAGGTGCGAGGGCGCTTTTCAAAGGACGATCTGTGCCGCAACTACTGCGTGGCTTCCGTCGTATACCCGGCGCCGTATATGATCTGAGATACCTTCGAACTCCATACCTTCATGTTCGTTTCCTTGTTCCAGCCCATTATGCCGAACCGAAGCGACCAGGCATTATAGCCCAGAAGGTTCAGGATCGCATTGGTCTGGCTTGCCGTGTGGCCGGTGTAGCAGATCGTCACGATGGGCGTGCCGTCCTTCGGGAGCATGGCAAGGTTAGCAGGTTTTGCCGCATCGGCAAAGGGGATGCTCACGGCGCCGGGAATATGGGCCTTGTCATAATCCGCCTTCGACCGGATGTCCATCAGGAACAACTTCTCGCCTGATACCATCCTGACCAGCAGATCAGTGGCAAAAATGGTCCTGCCGCCGTTCGCCAGGAACGCATCAGCCCGTGCCGCAATATGCCCGTAGATGCCCGGGGCGATATCGAGACGCGGACCGTTCCCCGGTGCCTGGGCAGCATGGACATAGTCACTGATGCCGTCCACACCATCATCAGCCATTGCAGGAACAACCATGAACAACATTGACGCAGCCAACATGAGTACACCAACCAGCTTTTTCATACTTTTTCCTCCTCTTGTCCTGTGAACCGCGTTATTAAAAAAACCGCTCTCCTAATAAGACCAGGTCCATTTCGTTAATACTTTTCATGATGTTTCTTCCGCCTTCTGCGCGAAAAAAAACTATAACCGGGGACATGATCGCCTGTACGCGCCCCTTCGGGATGCCACATTCTGCTTATGAAGGAACGGATTTATGATACCCCTAATCCGCTGATACAAAAGTAGCAATTAATTACAAATCTGTCAACTCCAATTATATTATTTTCTGCAATCAGGCAAGCATGACTGTATTGCAATATTTTATTATATTTTCAATACATTATGAAAATAATCGCAGTGAGTAGGTTTAGATAACTAGGATTTTGGTCAGGGGGGTTTTGGGTTCCACTAAAATAATTATCGCACTTACGAGCATAAAAATTAATGATTACAGTAACATGCAGTATCAAGACAAGGAAAGGAAGGGCTCAAAACCCGGACAGGGAAGACATTGCAGATATCGGACAGCACAGGACCCCACTGACACGCGTCTATTCCTTCATCGGGACAGCAGCGGTGCTCATGAGACGGCCCTCTTCATCAACCATGATCGCGTCGTACCCGAGTTTCCTGACGAGCGCCATCCCCTGTTCCGGACCGAGGATAAAGACCGCAGTGGTAAGGGGGTCGACGACAACACCCCGGTCGCCGATGATGGTGGCGGAAATAACGCCTTTGGACGGACGCCCGGTGCGGGGGTCGATAATATGATGGTACCTCTTCTTATCCACGATGGTGAAGCGTTCGTAATCTCCGGACGTGGAGATGAAGGTATCGGTCAATTCCAGCACGGTCAGGGTTTTCTCGTGCTCCCGGGGATGCTGCACGGCGATGCGCCAGGGGCTTCCATCCGGCCTCCGGCCCATGACCCGGATGTCGCCTGCCACGGCAACAATGCCGTTCTCAATGCCCCGGGAGCGCAGCACTGCCGCGGCCCGGTCCGCCGCATATCCCTTGGCTATCCCGCCCAGATCAACGATCATCCCTTTCTTCCGCAAGAAGATCGTTGACCGCTTCTTGTTGATCTCAACGTCCCGCCATCCCGTAATGGCGCGAATCCGCTCGATCTCCCGCTCCGAGGGGACCGTGCCATCCCGCGTATGCAGCTGCCACAGGACGATGAGCGGCCCTGCAGTCGCGTCAAAGGCCCCCTGCGTCATTTTCGAGACCGACGCGGCATGCTCCATGACCTCGATCATCTCGGCGGAAACGCGCGCCGGCCGCTCCCCTGCCGCCATGTTCAGGGCCGTGATCTCACTCTCGTCCTTATAGAGCGACATCATACGGTCCAGACGACGGATTTCCTCGAAAGCGGCCTCAAGCGCATCCGCGGCCGGCCCGGCGTCCTTTCCGACGACCGTGATCCGGACCACCGTGCCCATGATGGTCTCTTCCTTCTGCCATGTCCGGGTCCTGTCACAGGCAACGGAAGGGGCGAGCAGAAATGCCGCGATCAGGATGATTATTATTCTATTCATGTAATTCGCTCGTTCCTTATCCGCCGCTCTTCTTCTTCCGCTTCGTCAGCAGGCCCCGGGCTGCAGCTCGCACTGCCTCACTCACGTTCTTGCTCTTTTCGAGCATGGCCAGATCCTTGTCGTTCATCCTGTTCACGAAGGGGACCGCAATGCCCACGGGTGTTTTTGCATTGTTCACCAGGGCAGTGGCAATGGACTGTTTTTTGCACCACTCGGAATTGTTTCCGATGATGCGGAGGATGTCCTCGCCCATGTTCTTGGACTGGGCGAAGGCCTCGATCTCCCCCTCGGTGATCCTGGCATTGTTGAGCACCGCCGTGGAGACCTGTTTGTTAGACTCCCTGATCAGCAGTCCCCGCGCCTCTTTTCCTCCCATCATGGCAAGGCGGATCTTCTTGGGCACCGACATCTTCTGGACCTGCTGGGTAAGATTAAGCTTCTTCTTGCCCTCCTCCGGTTTAGCCTTGCCGTGCCCTGCAACAGGTCCGCCCGTCGTCACCAGAGCGTCATCCATGACCACCAGGTCCATGACCCTCGTGCCGGTGATGAACTGTTTGATCTCCTCCGAAGCGGCAAGGGCGATGAATGCCAAAGCTTCCTCGGAAAGGTTGGGACAGCGCACCAGGTCGCGCAGTATGTCCTCATCGTCGCAGAAGGCGTGGGCAATGCGATCCAGAATATAGGCGGGCGTACGGACGTTCAACAGGATCTGCCGGAGCGCCAGGGGCGAGCAGTGCTCGACATCAAGGGGGATAAGCTTTCGGCGGTGCCGCGATGCGATCATTCTCCAGACGGACAGCGGATCCATGCATACCTCCCGGCGCTCGTATCCTAAAAGAAGCACTTGGGTCGAAGAAAAAACGGATAGAGGCAGATAACGAATGCTTTTGATATATCCGCACGTATCACGTATCAGCGTTCATCTGCGGCCAAATGCGGTTTCCAGGATTATAGCATAATCAACGCCCCTGCCGGCGGGTCGGGCTGCAACAAAAAAGGCCGGGACAAGCCCGGCCTGGATGTAACGGGAATAGTAAAAAGGAAACGCCTATTTGCCCAGCAGCCGCTTCTGCACCAGGCTCGCCGTGCCTTTGGCGCGGAATGCGGTGATGAATTCCACGGCCGACTGATACGCCGCATCCTCGATCTTTTTGGCGTATTCCTTCGAAATGGAGTTGATCTCCTGAAAAAACTGCTTCGTGGCGAATTTGATGTCCTTCTTTTCCTTCTCCGCCCATTCCCGCATGACCTTCATAAGGTCAGCAGGCAGCGTTTCATGAGCGATGTTCTGCCAATTCGTTCCCACATTCCCCTTGCGGATGCCGAAGTCGGCGAACTGCCCTGCCATATCGAGGGGGGTTCCGGTAATCCCATGCTGGGCGATGCAGGTGTTCCACTTCTGGATCGCCTTGTAGATATCGCCGGTCCGCTGGAGATCGATATGGACCTCCTCGCCGGGCTTGTAATTGCCGTGCTTCGAGCCGTTGTTTATGGCCAGCAGGTCGACATGTCCGCCCGCCTTCTCCATTCCCGCGATGAACTCGACAGCCTCCTCGACCGTCGTGATCTCGCCGCCTTCCTTGGTGGACTTGATCTCTCCCACCTCGGCCTCAAGGCCGGCGCCCGCGTCAAGGACCATGCGTCCCAATTCGGCGCTCACCTTGATATTATCGTTCGTCTCGTTAAAGGACGCATCAACTGCCACGGACGTATAGCCTGCCTCGAGCTGCGCCTTTATCAGGTCCCGTGACTCGCCGACCACGGCCGGATCAGGGCTCTTTGTCGTCACATGGTCGCCGTGCACGAAAAAAGGTTTCGACAGGCCCACCTGTTCGGCATAGCCGAAGACGGTCTCCGCATAGAGCTTGGGGCCCATGCCCGTGTAGCCGCCCTTCAGATTGCTCTCGCTCTTCGCAAGCTCGTAGCACACCACTGCATCAAGGTCCTGCGCCGCGCGCATGATGCCCGGGATAACGTGTTTGATCCTGGTGTTGCAGGCCATGATGATAACTTTGTCGTCTTTCAGCACCCGAACGACGTCGTGCATCGAGAGCACGGTAAGCTTGCTCCCGCTCCCCAGCTTTTTCCGCGCATTGGCGGGCATCAGATCCTGCAGTGTTTTAGCCATGGAAACCTCCGGAAGGGAATAATATCGGTGAGCTGAATACCGGCCAATTATACTGATCAGGAGCGGGTATGTCAAGCCGCGGCTGCTCGATCATTTCCCCGACGTTTCAGCCTTGTATCCGGCTTCTACTACAGCGAAGGAGAGTTTTTCCGCCGTCACCTTGGCATCATCATAGGTGACAACAGCCTCTCCCGTCTGAAGATCCACACTGGCGTCCGAGACGCCTGCAACGGCCTTAAGCGCCTTTGCCACCCGCATCACGCAATGGTTGCAGGTCATTCCCTGTATCTTGAGCGTTGATTTTGCCATGACAATCCTCCTGGCCCGCATAACGCGGAATTAAAAATTGAACCGTGAAAATATACAAAATGCGAGTATCGTGAACAGGTACATAATACAAAATGCTGTTCCGAAGGGAAAGCGTTATTCTGTCTTCTGTCTTCTTTATCCTATTCCTTTTTCAGGCCGAACTTCTCCATGCGATAAATGAGCGTGGGCCGCGTGATACCAAGGTACTCCGCCGCCCGGGTCTGATTGCCCTTGTGCTTTTCCAGGGCTTTGATGATCAGCTGCTTCTCAATATCCTCAAGGGAGATACCGCCCTCGGGAAGGTTCAGCAGGATGCTTTCCGCACCCTGCTTCTCCTTCCAGAGCTTGTCGGGCAGATCTGCGAGCGTGATCGTATCTTCCCGCCGCAGGACAGACGCCCGTTCCAGTGCGTTCTCCAGCTCCCGCACATTCCCCGGCCAGCCATACCGTTCCATCGCCTGGCGCGCTTCCGGTTCCAGCTTGACAGCACTTGACGGGCTGAACTTTCGCAGAAAATGCTCGACGAGGAGCAAAATGTCCTCCTTCCTCTCCCGGAGAGGAGGCATGTGAAGGGTTATGACGCTCAGACGGTAGTAGAGGTCCTCCCGGAAAACCCCCTCTTTCACGGCCCGCTCGATATCCTTGTTGGTGGCGGCGATGACGCGTACATCCGTGGCCTCCGGACCGGTGCCGCCCACCCGGTCCACCTGTTTTTCCTGCAGCGCCCGAAGTATCTTCGCCTGAAGGTCGATCCGCAGGTCCCCCACTTCATCAAGAAAGAGCGTGCCGCCGTCGGCGAGCGCGAACTTTCCCACCTTGTCCTTTACCGCGCCGGTGAAGGCGCCCTTCATATAGCCGAACAACTCGCTCTCAATAAGGTTCTCGGGGATCGCTGCGCAGTTCACGGCAACAAAGGGCCCCTCGGCGCGCCGGCTGTTGTAATGGATCCCCCGGGCAAGCAGTTCCTTTCCTGTGCCGCTCTCACCCGTGATCAGCACCGTGGCATTGCTTGCCGCCACTCTCCCTGCCATGTCCAGGACCTGGTGGATCGCTGCGCTGGTGCCGATGATGCGGTCGAAATGATAGCGGTCCGTGACCTCTGCCCGAAGCGCCGTATTCTCCTTCTCCAGCCGCCGCAGGGTCAGCGCTTTTTGGAGGGTTATGCGCAGCTCGTCCCGGTTAAATGGCTTGGTGATGTAATCGAAGGCCCCCTGCTTCATGGCATCCACGGCGCTCTCGATGGTCCCGTAAGCCGTGATGATAATCACCGGGACCTGCTCCTCGGCCTGACGGATGCGGGACAGCACTTCCATGCCGCTCATACCCGGCATGGTGATGTCCGTGATCACTGCGGCAAAGGGTTCCTGCCCGAAAAGTGCCAGCCCTTCCTCGCCGCTCGCTGCGGCATGCACGGCATACCCGGCCTCAATGAGGCTGAATTCCATCACCCGCCGCAGGCTTGCGTCGTCGTCTATGAGGAGGATCGAGGGTTTTTTCATGTTTGGACCAAGGCAACCGCCGTCCCGCGTCCTCTACCATTTGGAAACGGGGCGGGGCGCGTTGCCGTTTTTTAAACGTCCCGATCAGATCGGGACTCGCTCCATTGTCGCCCTATATCGGGATCCGCACGATAAATGTCGTGCCCTTCCCCGGCGTGCTTTCCACCTCGATGCGGCCACGGTGGCTCTCGATGATCCGGTGGGTGATCGCCAGCCCCAGCCCCGTTCCGCCTTCACGGGTCGTGAAGAAGGGGCTGAACAGCCGCTTCCGGTCCTCATCGGAGATCCCCTGTCCCGTGTCCGATATCTTCACCGCGATCTCGCCCTGCTGCAGAGCGCTCGCCACGGCCAGGACGCCTCCGCCGGGCATGGCCTGGACGGCGTTCAGCACCAGGTTCAAAAAGGCCTGCTTCACCAGGTCCGCGTCGATGCTGCGCAGGCCGATGGATCGATCAAGCCGTTTTTCCACGCTCACGCCCGCCTTCCGCGCCGCATGGGCCGTCAGCACGAGCACGGACTCGACCACCTCATTCACGTCGGCGGGCCGGAACTCGGGCTTTCTCGGCCGCGCGAAACCCAGGACCTCCTGGACGATAGCATTCAGCCGCTCCGTCTCTTTCAGCAGGATCTCGATGAACTCGTATTTGGCCGCGTCAGGAGGGTAGTCATCCTTCAGTATCTCGGCCGCCCCCCTGATTGAGCCAAGAGGATTGCGGATCTCGTGGGCGATGCTGGCCGACAGCTCTCCCAGCGCGCTCAGCCGCTCGGAGCGCCGCAGCTGTTCTTCAGCCTGAAAGAGAATGTCCGTCTGGTCCTTCAGCTTCCGGTGGGACTCGTCGAGCCTGATCAGCGCATGCTCATAACGCATGCGCTGGCTCCGCTCCATCTGGCTCAGCACGCCGGTGACGCCGCCGATCAGGAGGAACAGGAATATCTCGACGAAATTGAAAATGTCGAGGAACGGGTCGGCCCAATGCAGGAACAGGTGAGGCGAAAAGAGGAAAGAGGCGGAGGTCGAAACGACCACGCCGCCCTTGATGCCGTACCAGAACGCCCCCAGAATGATCGGCACGATATACAGATGGCCGAGCAGCCCGTGGAGAACGCCTGCCTGCGTCCCGCCCAGAAAGTAATGCACCAGGGTGATGAACGTAAGCAGGACCCCCAGGACATATCCCCTGACGCCCTTGAACCGCAGGAATCGTGAATGAGCCATAGAATGCTTCGTGCCGACGCCGTACAGACCGGCGCTGCCGGACGTTATCGCGCGTCGAGGTTGAAGGCTGCCGTGGCCGACGCCTTGCCGGGCCGCACAACGGTCACTTCCACCTTCCATCCGCCTTCCATCGGGATGTTCGCCGTGATCACATACACTCCGCCTTTCAGCATCGCCTCGGCCTCAAAATCCATGGGCGCCATGCCCGGCATGGGAGGCATGAAATACCGGACCTTTATCTTCGCGTTCGTCATCGGTGCCCCGGCTGCATCAACGACCTTGACCTGCAGCGTATTGTCGCTCTTGACAAGCGGATACCGGTCCACGGACAGCCTGACCTTCAGTCCGTCCACGGTCTTCTCGGACTCATATCCTTTCGCGCAGCCCAGCACAAGCGCGAACACCGCCAGCAACCCGATCACTGCCAGATAAGCTCTCTTCATGGACAACACCTCCTCCTAAGAAGGACTGAGAACAAAAAAACCCTCCTTGCAGAGGGTAGCTGCCCTTGGTAGATCGATTCAGGAAAAAAAGGATGGACCATCAGCTGCGAAAGGATTCCGCAATGAATGATACTATCTCTCTTGAAAACTTGTCGGGCTCAAGCGAATCTTTAATATCATGGCCATCGGCCATACGACCAAATTTTCAATTTGATATTTCCAATTTACAATTTTCAATTGCGGCCAAAGACCGCGCTATGATTCCACTCTATCCAATTTCGGCGTTGTTGTCAAGGAGGCTAATCCCACCAGAGCGAGAGGCGCCTTGTCCGTCTGAGCTCGCGCACCAGGCCCTCCAGGCCGCCCGCCTCATCGTCCGCTGCATTGGGGCAGAAATCGCCCGCCTCCTGCGCGAAGGTCTTCACGTCAGCAGGGAGCTTCAGGAACTCGATCTCGACCCAGTCATAGCCGGCGCCGGAGATACGGAAGGCAGACCGGTTTCCCCAGGACTTGAGCTTCGCGATGACATCTTCATTCTTCACGTCGTACTCAGCGCCCTTCGTCTGCATCACCCGAAGGATATCGTACTGATCAGCGCTCCTGAGCACCCCGATGGTCGCCGTGCCCGTGCTTTCATTTTCGTCCACGAGAAAGACCTGGTATCCTCTCGCTGCAAGGCGCCTGCGAAGCGCAGACAGCGCCCCGCCAACGCGTTCCTGCACAACGGTCACGGTGATCCCGTCCGCCAGGAGCTGATACCCGTCATTATTATAGCCAATTAGCCGCCGCACCTGCTCCGGTCCGGCTTCCTTCACCATGAGCACCACGGACCGGTCGAACCTGATCCGCCTGGCGAGTTCCTCTTCGTGCGGCGACAAGCCCTTTGCCGGCGCGGCAGCGGGCCACGATAGTGCGATCAGGACCGCAATGATCGGCAGCAGCACCAGGAACGATCTCAACCTTCCCTTGTCCATCTCTTTCCCCCTGAATCTTTGCATTCGTTCAACGGTCCTGCCCGGCAACGGTGCAGACCCGGTTGCGGCCCTGCTGCTTCGCCTCGTAGAGAGCCGAATCCGCCGCCGCCACTAACTCGCTGTTCGTCGCTCCGTCCTCGGGGTAGCTCGCAACGCCCACGCTGACCGTCACTTTGCCGCCTGGCTGGCTGCTGTCTGCGCCGGGGAACTGCTGTTCTTCCATGGTCCGGCAGATCCGCTTCGCAGCGATCAACGCGCCCTCCCTGCCTGTTTCCGGCAGCAGGACGGCGAACTCCTCGCCGCCGTAGCGGTACAGCTTGTCGCAGAGCCGGATACACCGGGCGAGGACCGTGGTCACATGCTTCAGCAGCTCGTCACCCCGGGGATGGCCGTGGTGATCATTAAAGGCCTTGAACCAGTCGAGGTCTATCATCAGGAGCGACGTAGGGCGGATATACCGGCTGCAGCAGGAAAGCGACGACGTCATGTCCTCGTCGAACTTGCCGCGATTGTAGCACCCCGTGAGCGAATCCCGCACGGCCATGGCCTTAACCCGCGAATAGCGAAGGGACCGGTCTATGGCAATGGATATCTCCCGGGAAAGAAGCTCCACAAACTGCAGATCCTCGTCCGTGAAGGCGTCCTTTTGCATGGAATCCAGATGGATAACGCCGCGGACCTCGTCGTCAACAATAACGGGCGTGCAGATCATGGAGTTCATGGCGCAGCCGGCCGGCACACAGGCGGCGGCCTTGCTGTTGCCGATGTCCCCGGCAGCGATGCTCTGTTTCGTTTCGATGATATGCTGCAGCGCCGGCATGTCGGTGGTGAACTTCCCCTTCCCGAGCATCACCTGAAAGCCCTTTTCCGCCAGGATCATGACGTCCTTGCCCTCAAACAGCAGGATGGCCGATCCCTGGCTCGGCACAATGTCCGCGAGTTCCGCCACCAGTATCCGGCCGATCTCCTCAAGCTCGAGATTGGCGCCGATGCTGTGATGGATTTTCATGATCGCGGAAAGCACTCGTAACTGTTTTTCTGCGTCCTGAGCAGACATTAAGCCCTCCGTAAGGTCGTTCAGGCAGGAGCCCCCCCCCCCGGGGCAGTCTGAATAAAGGCATTGTACAACTTTTATACCATTCCGTTGCACTAAAATAGCACAATTTACTTGTCAACTCAATTGATTTGTCGACATTTTTATGGCATATTGTAGCTCCTGCCCGTCTCCCGCTGCAAGCGGGACAGGGAGTGCAATCTCGTCCTGTTAAGGTGGAAACAGACGTTTTATTCGTAAAAAAATGAGGCGCGGCTCCGGACTTCTGTCTCACGAAAAATCTCGCAATGCGCCATACCCTTTGCTCTATGCGACGAACTGAACCGCCTTGGAGAAAAAATATCTTGCCTTTTTTGGCTATTGATTAACGCACAAACATCTACACTTTATTGTCGATGTTATGGGCGTAAACACCTAAACTGCGAAAGCTCTTACCAGAAGGAAATCTGATATGACGGACACAATTAAAGCGGTTCTCTTCGACTTCGGCGGAGTGATCGCGGAAGAGGGCTTCCGGGAGGGCCTTCTCGCCATCGGCAGGAAGAACGAGCTGGATCCTGAGCAATTCCTGAGAACAGCAGACGAACTCGTTCATGATACAGGATATGTGACGGGCAAGGCCGACGAATCAGAATACTGGGAAGCAGTGCGACGCCGGACGCACGTCTCCGGAGCCGACGAGGAACTACGGCGAGAGATCCTGGGCCGTTTTGTGCTGCGGCCGTGGATGCTCTCCCTCTCTGAAATGCTCAGGACGCAGGACACTATCACCGCCGTTCTGAGCGACCAGACCAACTGGCTGGACGAAATCGACCAGCGGACCCCATTCCTTCACCACTTTGACCTTGTCTACAATTCCTATTACCTAGGAATGAGCAAGCGCGAGGCCCTGATCTTCGACATCGTCTGCGCCGCTCTGGACATGCAACCAGCGGAAACGCTCTTCATCGACGACAACCCGGAGAACGTGAAGCGGGCATCGGACCGCGGACTGGCCGTTATCACCTATCGCGACGAGCCGTCCTTTCGCGAAGCACTGGGGAAATTCTTCCCCCTTCTGCCCTTCCTTCTATAGTATACTGAAAAAGGGACAGCCCCCCTGGAACCAAAGGGGACTGTCCCTAATATCTCCGGAACGAAAACCATGAAAAAGCAAGGCGACAGCAAAAAACGATCCCCCGCCAAAAAAAAAGCCGTGAATCCGAGGGCGGCGCGACAGAAGCGATCAAAACCGGAGAGCCCCTGGGCCGGCAGCCCCCTTCGCTCGACGATTGACAGCGTATGCGCCGCCACCGGCGACGCGTTCTTCCGCTCCCTCGCCGAACATCTTGCGGATTCCCTCCAGGTGCGGTACGTGCTCATCGGCGAACTTTCAAAAAACAAAACCGATACGGTGAACACCGTCATATTCCTCTCGGGCGGCAGGATCGCTCAGAATTTCGAATACTGCCTTGCCAATACGCCCTGCGAGAACGTGGTGCGCCAGGAAATGCGGTGCTATCCCTCTGAGGTGCAGAAGGAGTTCCCTGACGACCAGATATTGGTCGACCTCTGCGCCGTGAGCTATGCCGGCACGCCGCTCTTCGATTCAACAGGGGCCGTGATCGGCGTCATGGTCATGATGGACGACAAGCCGCTCCAGGACCCCGGGAACGCCGCATCGCTGCTCCAGATGTTCTCCATCCGCGCCTCAGCGGAGCTGGAGCGGCGCCAGGTCGAGGGACGGCTCCGAGAGAGCGAGGAAAAGTTCCGCAAGCTCATCGAGACCGCCCAGGAGGGCGTATATATTCTCGATGCGAACGCACGGGCCACCTATGTCAATAAAAAGGCGGCCCAGATGCTCGGCTATGAGGAAGAGGAGCTCCTGGGCAGGACAGTCTTCGACTTCGTAGATGCAGCGGACAGGGACCGGGCCCGACAGAGCTTCGAGAGGCGCAAGCAGGGCCAGAAAGACGCACTGGAACTGCGCTTCCGGAAAAAGGACGGCTCGCTCCTGTGGGCGCTGGTCTCGGCGAACCCGCTTACGGACCCGGAGGGACGGTTCAGCGGGTCTTTCAGCATGCTGACCGACATTACAGCGCGGAAGCACATGGAAGAATCTCTGCTGCAAACGAACCGGCAGCTCCAGGTCCTGTCCCGCGCCTCCCAGCAGGTGAACGCCGTGCTCGACATCCCGGTGATCATGCGCAGCCTCGTGGCCGAGGCCATGGAACTGGTCGGCGCCGGCGCCGGCGCCGCAGGCCTGATCAGGAACGGACAGATGGTCTTCACCGAGTACAACAACGGCGGAACGATCGTTCCCATCGACTACAGATTCGACGAAGGGTACGGCGTGCCTGGCTGGGTCATGAAGACCCGGGAGCCTTACTTCACGAACAATGCCGAACTGGACCCCCATGTGGTCCCCGAGCTCCGCAGCATACTCGGTTTCCATAACCTCATCGACGTACCCATACTCGACCGGAATGGCGAGATCATAGGCTGCTTTGAGATCCACAACACACTCGATCGCCGGCCCTTCACGAACCACGACGTGGACATCCTGAAAGGTCTGGCCGCGAGCGCCGCCATCGCCATAGAGAACACGCGCATATTCGAGGACCGGCTCCGGGCCGAAAAGGACCTGAGGCTTTTCCGGGAGCTCATCGATGCATCGAACGATGCGATACTTTTTGTCGATCCCCCGACGGGCATGCTCATTGATGTGAATGGCCGCGCCTGCGCCATGCTGGGCTACAGCCGAGAAGAACTCACCAGGCTCCGCATCAGCGATATCGAGACCGTTCTGCCTGATGATTTTTCCTGGGCCGGACATGTGAACGAAATGAAGAAGACCGGCTCCGTTCTGATGCAGGGCATACAGCGGAGAAAGGACGGCGCCCTTTTCCCATGCGAGATCAATATCCGCTACGTGGAGCACGACCGCGGTGCGTACCTCGTCGCCATTGTCCGCGACACCACGGACCGCAGGAAGGCCGAGGAGGAGCTGCGCAAGCGGGAAGAGAAATACCGCCGCCTCGTCGAAAGCATCGAAGAGCAGCATTTCATCTATTCCCACGGCACAGACGGCGTCTTCACCTACATCAGCCCCTCGGTCACCAGGATCCTGGGCTACACGCACGACGAGTTCCGGAACCACTATACGACCTATCTCACCGACAACCCCGTGAACCAGGACGCCATGCTGCACACGGAACTCAGCATCAAGGGTGAACGGCAGCCGCCCTACGAGATCGAGATCCTCCATAAAGACGGCTCACGCAAGTGGCTCTACGTCTCCGAAGTGCCCGTCTTCGGGAGCGATGGCAAAGTAGTCGCCGTAGAGGGCATCGGTCATGACATCACGGAGCGCAAGAATGCCGAGGAAGCATTGATATTGAGCGAGGCGCGGCTCAAGGCCCTGCTTGAACTCAGCCAGATGACCGACGCAACGGTCAATGACATCTCTTCCTTTGTGCTCGAAAAATGCGTACATCTTACGGAAAGCGAATTCGGCTTCGTGGGGCTGCTGAGCGAGGATGAGAAGGTCTACACTGCCTATGCCCTGTCCGGCTCGGTCATGAAGGACTGTTTCATCATTGAGCGTCCGCTCCACTTCGTCGTCGACGAAGCCGGCATCTGGGCCGATGCGGTCCGGCACCGCCAGCCCCTGATCGTGAATGACTATTCCCGGCCCGATCATCGTAAAAAAGGATATCCCGAGGGGCATGTTCCGCTGATCCGGCTGCTGAGCGTGCCGCTCATTGAGAGTGACCGCGTCGTAGGGCTCGCGGCATTGGCGAACAAGCAGACAGACTATATGGAGTCAGATGTCCAGCAGATTACGCTCATGCTCGACGGCATGTGGCGCCATATGCAGCGCAGGAATGCCGCTGAAGAACTGCTCAAGGCCCAGAAGCTCGAGGCCATCGGCCTGCTCGCCGGCGGCCTGGCCCATGATTTCAACAACCTGCTCACCGGCATCCTGGGCAACATCGAACTCGCAAAATTACAGGCCGAACCGGACGCACAACTGCACAAGCGGCTCGACGAGGCGCTCAAATCCTTTTACCGGGCCCGGGACCTGACACATCAGCTCCTCACCTTCTCCCGGGGCGGCGAACCGGTCAAAAAAATCACCAGGCTTGAGCCCATGATCATGGAAGCTGCCGGATTCGCTCTCCGGGGCTCAAATGTTCGGTGCGAGTTCGCCTTTGATCCCAAATTGCTGCCCGCTGATGTGGATGAAGGGCAGATCACCCAGGTGGTCCACAACCTGGTGATCAATGCCTGCCATGCCCTTCCCTCGGGAGGCACCATAACCATCAGGGGCGTGAACGACACACTGGAACATGATGAAACGCCGCCGCTGCCCGCGGGCCGGTATGTAAAGATTTCCGTCGAGGATAAGGGCACAGGAATATCGCCGGAGCATGTGCCGAAGATATTCGATCCCTACTTCACCACCAAGCAGACAGGGAGCGGCCTCGGCCTGGCGACCACCTACTCCATCATCAAAAAACACGACGGCCACATCACCGTGGAATCGGTCCTCGGCTCAGGCACGAAATTCCATATCTACCTGCCCGCATCGGACGGGACCGGAGCAGAATCCGCGGACGGTAAAGCATCCCTCCGCCGCGGCACGGGCCGGGTGCTGGTCATGGATGACGAAGAGGCGGTCAAGCGTGTGGCCGGTGATATGCTGGCCCTTCTGGGCTACGAGGCGGAGTTCGCTGAAACAGGTGAGGCTGCGGTAGACTCATTCAAGAGGTCGATCGAAACGGGCCCGCCTATTGACGTCATCATCATGGACCTGACCATCCCCGGCGGCATGGGCGGCCTGGAAGCTGTCAGCCGGGTGCGCGCGATCGATCCGAACATTCCGGTCATTGTCTCGAGCGGCTACTCCAACGACCCGGTTATGGCCGACCATGAGAAGTACGGATTCACCGGCGTTGTCTCCAAACCCTACAGGATCAGCGAGCTGAGCGAAGCGGTGCACGCAGCGGTGCAGAAGAAACGTGAAGCTTGAGATGTAAGTGATAGGGAACACGAATGACGCGAATGTACGAATTTCCCGAATGAACTTTTTACGATTTTCATTCGCGTCATTTTCCCCCTTTGTGCCATTCGTGTTTAGGATATCTCAACCATCCTTGGATGACAACTGTTATGGAACGTGCGATCCATGCATCCTGCGGCGTCGGGTTCGTCTGCCATACCCGGGGCGCCAAAAGCCACGCTATCGTTGCCCAGGGTCTCGAGGCGGTCAGGAACCTGACGCACCGCGGCGCGGTCGGGGCCGACGGCAAGACCGGCGACGGCTGCGGCATCACGGTCCAGCTCCCGCACCGCTTCCTGCTCAAGGCCGCCAGGAAAGCTGATATCCCGCTCATCAATGCCGATGACCTTGCCCTGGGCGTCTTCTTTCTCCATGCGCAGCAAGAAAAGGAGATTGAGGATATCATCACGAGCCGCGGCCTCACGCCCCTCGGCTGGCGCGACGTGCCCGTGGGTCCTGATGCAGCAGGGAAGTCTGCACTGGCCACCCTGCCGCGCATCCGCCATCTCTACCTCGACGCCTCGGCCATCGCGCCGGAGCAGCGGGAGATCGCCCTCTTTCTGGGCCGCCGTGAGATCGAGAAGCGGTTCAGCCCTGCCGTCTACATCCCCTCCCTGTCATCAAGGACCATCGTCTACAAGGGGATGCTCCTGGCAACCCATCTTCAGGACTTCTATCCTGATCTGGTTGATCCGGACTTCGAATCAGCCTTCTGCCTCTTCCATCAGCGCTTCTCGACGAACACCCTGCCTGACTGGACCCTGGCCCAGCCCTTCCGGGTCCTGGCCCACAACGGCGAGATCAACACCCTTCAGGGCAACCGGAACTGGATGGCGCTCCTGGAGCAGGTCGTTCGCCACGAGGCCTTCGGCAATGAGATGGACCTGGTCCTGCCCCTCACGTCGCACGATGAGAGCGACTCAGCCTCTCTCGACCGGGTCGTCGAGTTCCTGATGCTTGGAGGATATTCTCCGGCTCATGCGCTCACCCTCTGCATTCCGCCTGCCTGGGAGACGCTGGACCTCGCTGACGAGGAGCGGGCCTTCTTCGAGTACCATTCCTTTCTCATGAAACCCTGGGACGGCCCGGCAGCCGTAGCCTTCACCGACGGCAGCACCATCGGCGCCCACATGGACCGCAACGGTCTCCGACCGCTGCGGTACACGTTGACCGGAGACGGGCTGCTGGTGCTCGGCTCCGAGACCGGCATGATCGACCTGAACAACAGGGAGATCAGGGAAAAAGGCCGACTCGGACCGGGCGAGACGATCGCCGTGGACCTCTTGAGCGGGACAGTGAAGTTCACCACCCAGATCGTGAAGGAACTGACATCGCAGAGACCTTACAACGAGTGGGTCAGGAACCATCATCTCCATGTCCTGCCGGAGCGCGCTGCCGCGCCGACAGAGGACGCGGAACTTGTGCGCAAACAGATCGCCTTCAGCTATACCGTAGAAGAGATCGAGTCATCCATCGAGGCGATGGCGGTTACCGGGCACGAGCCTGTCTATTCCATGGGCGATGACACTCCCCTGCCGCCCCTCGCTGTCCGGCCGCCGCTCCTGTTCCGCTACTTCAGGCAAAAGTTCTCCCAGGTCACGAACCCGCCCATAGATCCTATCCGCGAAAAGCTGGTCATGTCCCTGCGCATGAACATGGGACCCAAGCGAAATATCCTCGAGCAGACCGCGGACCATGCCCGCAGGCTGGGCCTTGAATCACCGGTGCTTACGGAAGGCCATTTACGCGCCATAGAAAAGCAGAAGACCATTCCCGTGAAACGCATTTCAACTACCTTCAGTCCCGATGCGGACATGGCCCGGGCTGTGGAGGATCTGCGCCGCATTGTCATCACTGCAGCACGGGAAGGCGCTGAGATCGTGGTGCTCTCGGACCGGGACGTGGCCCGGGACCGCATGGCTATCCCCTCGCTGCTGGCCCTGTCAGCATCGTACAAGGCGCTCCGGGCGGAACAACTCTCCTTCCGCACGAGCGTCATCGTCGAGACCGGGGAGGCGCGCGACACACACCATTTCGCCTGCCTCCTCGGGTACGGCGCATCGGCAGTCTTGCCCTGGCTTGCATTCAGGAGCATTGCTGATCTCTGCAGCCGACAGGAGATCCCGTTTCCCTATGAGACAGCGGAACAGCACTATGTGCGCGCCGTAGAGGGCGGGCTGTACAAGGTGATCGCCCGGCTCGGTATCTCAACACTCAACTCCTATCACGGCGCCCAGCTTTTTGATGCCCTCTGTCTTGATCGGGACTTTCTGAACGAGTACTTCTCAGGCACGGCACTGACCATCGAGGCCGACGGCATGCAGGAAGTCGAGGCATCCTCCCGCAAGCGCCATAGCGCTGCTTATGATGTCGCAGAGCCATCGCTCGAACGAGGCGGCGATCTGCGGTACCGGAAAGACGGCGAGCGGCATGCCTGGGCGCCTGCCATGGTGGCGTCCATGAACCGGTTCCTCAAGAGCCGCGCTCATGAAGATTTCAGGCAGTTCTCCCGTATTGCGGACAGCGGTCCGGTCTTTCTGCGAAATCTTCTTGCTCCCCGAATAGCAGTGCCGCTCCTGCTGAACGAGGTGGAGCCCGAAGAAGCCATCCTGAGCCGCTTTGTGTCCGGTGCCATGTCCGTGGGCGCGCTCTCGCCCGAAGCTCACGAGGCGATCGCCGAGGCCTGCAATAAGCTGGGCATCAAGAGCAACAGCGGCGAAGGAGGCGAAGACCCGGCGCGGTACTTCACGAACAGGAACAGTGCCATGAAGCAGATCGCTTCGGGCCGCTTCGGTGTCACACCGACCTATCTCGCCTCGGCAGCGGACCTTGAGATCAAGATCGCCCAGGGCGCCAAGCCCGGCGAAGGCGGCCACCTCCCAGCGGAAAAGGTGACGGACTACATCGCCTCCCTCCGCCATTGTCCACCCGGGCGGATGCTCATTTCGCCGCCGCCCCACCATGACATCTACTCTATTGAGGATCTGGCCCAGCTCATCCATGACCTTAAACAGGCGAACCCCCGCGCCCATGTCTGCGTCAAGCTCGTGTCAGAGTCGGGCGTGGGAACCGTGGCTGCAGGCTGCGCCAAGGCATACGCGGACATCATCCAGGTGAGCGGTTGCGAAGGCGGTACCGGCGCTGCCACGATCAGTTCCATCAAGAACGCGGGCAATTACTGGGAAACAGGCCTGGCCGAAATGCAGCGCGTGCTGATGGAGAACGGCCTCCGGGAGAAGGTACGGCTGCGCGTGGACGGCGGACTCAGAACAGGAAAGGACGTGGTGATAGCTGCCATGCTCGGAGCAGAGGAGTTCGGCTTCGGCACGGCCACCATGATCGCCGCTGGCTGCGTCATGGCGCGGGTCTGCCACTCCAACACCTGCCCCACGGGCATCGCGACGCAGGACGAGACGCTCCGGAAGCGGTTCCGCGGCTCGCCCGAAAACATCATGGCATACTTCCGCGCTGTGGCACAAGAGGTGCGTGAGGCACTGGCTAACATGGGCGTGCGGAGTCTCAGCGATATCATTGGTCGGAACGACCTGCTCGTTTTCTCCCCGCCTTCCGGGAACAGCGGCGCATCGCGCATCGACGTGACGCCTCTGCTTCAGCCCTATCCCGAAGGAGCGCCCCGAGCCTGCGGGTGCGGCAGGAACGACAATTTTGCTCCAACGCTGAACGACCGGATCGTACAGGATATCCGGCCTTTCATAGAACAGGCAACTCCTGTAGAGCGGGAGTACAGCATCCGGAACATCGATCGGAGCATCCCCGCGAAGCTGAATTACTACATCGCGAAAAAATACCGAGACGCGGGACTGCCGCCCAACACCATCACGCTTCGCTTCCGCGGGACCGCGGGCCAGAGCTTCGGCGCCTTCAACCATCGGGGCCTGTCGCTCTTTCTGACCGGCGACGCCAACGACTACGCAGGCAAGGGGATGTTCGGCGGAATGATCTCCATCATCCATTCCGATATCGGCGAGCCCCACAAGCATGTCATCGTTGGCAACACGGTGCTCTACGGCGCCATCGGCGGGGAGTTCTACGCTGCAGGCATGGCAGGCGAGCGCTTCGCCGTGAGGAACAGCGGCGCCGAGGCCGTGGTCGAGGGAGCGGGCCATCACCTTTGCGAGTACATGACTCGCGGCACCGTGGTGGTCCTCGGCGAGGCAGGCTACAACATTGGGGCGGGAATGACCGGCGGCGTCATCTATCTTCTGGACAGGAACAGGTCGCTCGAACGGAAGATCAACGCCTCGTATGTTGAGATCAGGGATTTGGATGAGAACGACCTGGCCGCAGTGCGCACGCTCATCGAATCCCATCACCGTCATACGGGCAGTCTTCTGGGCCGGGAGATTCTGTCGTCCTTTGACCGGACGATGCCGTTGTTCAGGAAGATAATTCCGCGCTGACCCACAAGCGCGCGTTCTGCTATACTTTGAGACAGGAACCGCCCCAAACCATTAAGAGCAAAACCAAAGCTGTTAAACAACCATATCAGTATCTAAGCTTTCCTTTGCGACCTTAGCGCCATTGCGGTGAACGCTTTTGCCTTTCAAGAGCTTATCGCAAATTGAAACTCCCTGCAGCAAGCAGGCTGTCCGACAATTCCTATTTCTTCTGGTAGAATAGGATGAAAATGATCGGACAAGGAGCGCGGGAGATGGCATATATCCAGTCGCATAAAGAGCAAGCATGGTTGTTACCGCCG
>MHDZ01000073.1:19531-21511 GCA_001805055.1 Nitrospirae bacterium GWC2_57_13 | reverse complement strand
TTCTCATTCATGCCGGGCAGTTCAGCCGTCACGGTGAAGGCCTTGGCGTCCTCGGTCACGTCCAGACGGGGCATGAACGATCCGGTAACGTCAGGGTATGCCCCGACGCCCCAGTTCCGATTGAAGGAGTCGAAAATGCGGTTCATTTCCCGCTGCATCATGGCAAAGGGATTTTCTTCTTCCCGTCGGACTTCGATATTCTTCTTGCCGAACGGAATGAGATTCTTGATTTCCATGACCGTTACCTCCTTGTCTGTTCACCTTTCTATGCCGCTGTGATCGCAATCTTCCTGGCTTTTGCAGCTGCCGCTTTCGGCAGGACCAGTCTCAGCACGCCATTCCTGATTGTGGCCTGAATGCGGTCCTTGTCGACCTCGTCCGACAGGGTGAAGATCCGCTCATAATCGCCTACCTCATATTCTCCATAGGCAAGACGGTATCCGGCGGGGAATTCCGGTTCCACTCTTCCCCTGATGGTAATGACATTCTTCTCAAGAGTGATGTCGAGCGACCGCTCGTCCACGCCCGGCAGATCCGCCGTCAGCAATGTCTCGTCCCGCTGTTCAATGATGTCCACATCAGGCTTGTATACCCTGCGCGGTTTCATGCGCTCCGCTCCTTCGGGAACGCTTGCTTCCTTCTTGGTCATTTCACGATGCTCATCCCACATGGTGCTCCTCCTTTCTATTCCGCCTTGATGGCAATCTTCCGCGGCTTGTCGGCTTCGGCCCGCGGCAGTGTAAGCTGCAGCACGCCCTTCTTGAACTTGGCGTCTACCTTGTCCTGGTCTATCACAAAAGGCAGCTCGAATGAACGGGTGAATTTTCCGCTCCACCGCTCATGCCTGTGCTGGCATTCGCCTTTGCAGTCATCAGTAGTGGCGCGCGAACCGCGCAGGGTAACCGTCTTGCCTGCCACTGATATGTCCACGTCATTTGGCTCAACGCCGGGCAGCTCTGACGTGACGAGTGCCTTGTCACCGTCCATCCAAACATTGACCAGGGGAAACTCACTTGTTGATGGTGCGAGCATACTTGTTGTGGCGCGGTTCAAGCGGTCCAGCATGCGCCAGGGGTCCAGGGAACTAAATCGATCAACATCTGTCCACAGCATAGTGGCATCCTCCTTTAAATTAAGATCAGCAAATCAGAACCATAAGCAGTTAGCACTCTTCCATGTAGAGTGCTAACTGCTTATTTACCAAAATCCATTTTATTTGTCAAGAGGGTCGTATAAATCCTTTTAAAAACATCAAATGACTTGTAAGTCACTGTAGTTATTGTGTTTTATGTAGTTACTAATGTCAGAAAGCCCCGGTCAGCTCCGGGGCTCCGCCTATGCTTTTTTAAAATTCTTCCGGCTGCAGGATCGTGAATCACCCGTATTCCGGGTAGCAGGGCCGGAGCGAGACCGTTGCAGACCGAAGAAAAAAAAGGGCCGGATTTCTCCGACCCTTGAATGGTCCTCGCGTCTGTCTGTGCAAATGTACTGACCCGGCAATGCCGTGAATGTATCGCGGACCGGTATGCCGCGATCAGATAAGGTCGAAGCGGTCCAGATTCATGACCTTGTTCCAGGCCGCGACGAAATCGCGCACGAACTTTTCCGGCCCATCGTCCTGGGCATACACCTCGGCCAGGGCGCGCAGCTGCGAGTTGGAGCCGAATACCAGGTCAACGCGGGTAGCGGTCCACTTGAGCTCGCCTGTCTTGCGGTCGCGCCCTTCGAACGTGTCCCTTGCATCGGACGCGGGCTTCCAGACGGTGTCCATGTCGAGCAGGTTGACGAAGAAGTCATTGGTCAGGGTCCCAGGCCGTTTCGTGAACACGCCATGCTGCGACTGGCCTGTGTTGGCGCCCAGCACGCGCAGGCCGCCGATGAGCACCGTCATCTCCGGCGCGCCCAGGGTCAGGAGGTGCGCCTTGTCCACCAGCATTTCCTCGGCCGGCACGGTGAATGTCTTTGCCTGGTAATTGCGGA
>MHDZ01000073.1:2416-19442 GCA_001805055.1 Nitrospirae bacterium GWC2_57_13 | reverse complement strand
TGAGGTCCGCCAGGGAGACCTTCTTGCCGCCGGACTGCGCACGGTTGAACGAGCGCTGGATGCCCTCCAGGGTCTTGAGCACATGGGCCAGCTGTTCGGGCTGGTTCACTTCCCAGTCCTTCTGCGGGGCCAGTCGGATGCGGCCGCCGTTGGCGCCGCCGCGCTTGTCCGAACCGCGGAACGTGGAGGCCGAGGCCCAGGCAGTGGAGACCAGCTCCGCCACCGACAGGCCGGATGCCAGGACCTTCTTCTTGAGGGAGGCAATCTCCTTTTTATTGATCAATTTATATTTGGCAGCGGGGAGCGGGTCCTGCCAGATCAGGTCTTCGGCCGGGACTTCCGGGCCGAGGTAGCGGGCCTTGGGCCCCATGTCGCGGTGGGTCAACTTAAACCAGGCGCGGCTGAAGGCGTCGGCAAGGGCCTGCGGATCTTTGTGGAACCGGCGCGAGATGGGCTCGTAGATCGGGTCGAAGCGTAGCGACAGGTCGGCCGTGGTCATCATGGGCCGATGCTTCTTCGATGGGTCATGGGCGTCGGGGATCATGTGTTCCGGCTTCACGTCTTTGGCATGCCATTGATGAGCGCCGGCCGGACTCTTGGAGAGCTCCCACTCGTAGCCGAACAGCATGTCGAAGTAGCCGTTGTCCCATTTCGTGGGGTTCGGTTTCCATGCGCCCTCGATGCCGCTGGTGGTGGTGTGGACGCCCTTGCCGGTGCCGAGGCTGTTCTTCCAGCCCAGGCCCATTTCTTCCAGCGGGGCGGCCTCGGGCTCGGGGCCCACCAGTTTCGGGTCGCCTGCGCCGTGCGCCTTGCCGAAGGTGTGGCCGCCGGCGACGAGCGCGACGGTTTCTTCGTCGTTCATGCCCATGCGGGCGAAGGTCTCGCGCACATCGCGGCCCGAAGCCACGGGGTCGGGGTTGCCGTTGGGGCCTTCGGGGTTCACATAGATCAGGCCCATCTGCACGGCAGCCAGCGGGTCCTCCAACTTTCGGTCGCCGCTGTAGCGTTTGTCGCCCAGCCACTTGTCCTCGGAACCCCAGTAGATGTCTTCCTCGGGTTGCCAGATGTCCACGCGGCCGCCGCCGAAGCCGAAGGTCTTGAAGCCCATGGACTCCATCGCAACGTTGCCGGCCAGGATCATCAGGTCGGCCCAGGAGATCCTGTTGCCGTATTTCCTTTTGATCGGCCAGAGCAGGCGGCGCGCCTTGTCCAGGTTGCCGTTGTCGGGCCAGCTGTTGACCGGCGCAAAACGCTGGTTGCCGGTGCCTCCTCCGCCGCGTCCGTCACCGGTGCGGTAGGTGCCGGCGCTGTGCCAGGCCATGCGGATGAACAGGCCGCCGTAGTGGCCCCAGTCGGCCGGCCACCAGTCCTGCGAGTCGGTCATCAGCGCTCGCAAGTCCTTCTTTAATGCCTTCAGATCAAGCTTCTTGAATTCCCTGGCGTAGTTGAAATCAAGGCCCATCGGGTTGGACTTGGAGGAATGCTGGTGCAGGATATCGAGCTTCAACTGGTTCGGCCACCAGTCGCGGTTCGATGTGCCTCTGCCAACAGTGGTTCTGCCGGATTTTCCCGTTACCGGGCACTTGCTGTCTTCGTTCATACTATGTACTCCTTTCGTCGAAGCGGTTGATCAGCCTGCATGTTTTCAGCGGCACTCTTTACAATATCCATAATATTCGTATCTCATCCCCTGGGGTTGAAAATCCGTCTTCTGCCGCACCTGGGTATAGGAATACGGCAGCTCGCCGGGGAAGTCCTCGATCCTGCCGCACTTTTTGCAGATCAGGTTGATATGGTTCGACACGTTGATATCGTAACGGTTGTCTTGGTCGCAGAATTCAAGCTCCTGGATCAACCCCTCCATTTTCAGCACATCAAGCGTGTAATAGACCGTTGACATGCTGACCTGCGGCAGACTTTTCCTGATTTTTTTCAATATGTCAGCGGCCCCGGGGTGCGTCATTTCCTTCGACAGCAGACGGATGATCGCCAGCCTCTGAGAGGTCAGCTTATACCCCTGCTCTCTGAGTCTTTTGTGCATTACTGTTTCAATTTCACGGGGTGTCGAAGAATGCTTCATACTATAGCATTATAGTCAGGAATGGTTCCTAATTAGATTAACTATACCACAACACGTCTCGTTGTCAAGCAAAGGCACTTCTGCCTCCGCTTCGCTCCGGGCTGCCATTCATTCCAGCCTTAAAAGGCTGGAGTTTTCTGGCAGTTTTGATAAATTTACCAGCCAACATCTTGAAATTTGAGTCATGCTTTTCGCGCAAAGACGCTAAGCCGCGAAAAAAAAATTAACGAGAACCAGGAATCACGCTTTACTTTGCTACATGCCGCCCCGGTTCCCTAGTATGATACGACGCTGGTCCCGCACATGCGCCAATAGTAGTGGACGCGGGACTCTCGCTGCCCCGGATCAAATGCCACTATGACGAGGGCCGGGGAAACGGAGCCGGGGGCGCCTTTGCGAGAGATGCCTGCAATTTAGGATTTCCCTTGCCTGCTGCAGAAGGCCGCGCCATGAGACCATGAACAAGATCACCCTCGGCATAAGCTCCTGCCTGCTTGGCGAAAAGGTCCGCTGCGACGGCGGGCACAAGCTCGACCATTTCCTGACGGACACCCTCGGCAAATACGTGGAGTGGTTGACGGTCAGGACAGGCGTAGACCACACCAGGCGCATGAGGACCTGGGCAAAAAAGAAGGTCGTTATGCTGGAGCGAAAAGAACTCTGCGGGACGGTGGCAGGAGTTCAGAAAAGCAGGCTCCTACCTGGGACGGCTTGTCTCCTTCCATACGGAGCACAAGTACTTGGTCCTATCCCATGGCCAGAAACACTGCGGCATGCTCGGAAAGCTCGTTGCCAACGCAAAAAAGGCCACGCGCGCGGCTCTTCTTGATCAATACTTCGCGACTCTGATGGATGGACTGCGGCCGCAGGCAACGGTCAGGAAGAACACGAACGTGCTGCAGCACATGGCAGGGTACTTCAAGGAGATGCTGCCGAAGGAAGAGAAGCAGGAGCTGCAGGAGGTGATCAGAAATTATCATGAGGAACTCGTTCTCCGCATCGTCCCGATCACGCTTATCCGGCACTATGTAAAGAAGTATAAGGTGGAATATCTGCAGCGGCAGTACTGCCTGAACCCCTATCCCCTTGAATTGATGCTCAGGAATCATGTATAGGTAGGGCGAATCTGACGTGCTTTGGAGGTCACCAGCGAGCCAGCCGGCCTTTTTTGGCCTCGCTCCATTCGTCGTCAAGTGCAGGTTCTAACACTTTATTATCATTAGTCAACCTTTAAACCAAATAGAGAAATATCGCACTTGAAGTTGACAACGCCCGAAAGCGCCATTATAATTTACGAATAGAAGCATCGTCATCTGCCTGAAAATCCCTACATAACGATAAACAATCACATGTCCTCATGGATGTTGACCGTCAACGTCCTGTTGCCTGGCGGTCTCAGAGTGTATCCGAGTTCGTTTACCCGCAAGCAGAGCAATATAAGTATTCTCCGTCATAAGCTCATACCAGCATTCCAGAGGCAAAACGGGGGTATATATATATATATGAAAAACAGAAAACAGGAGCGCGGGATCCATGAATTCTATGCCGAAGATCCGATCAAGGCCGACTGGGAACTCTGGGGCAGGGTAGCTGATCCGCTGTCGCGAAGGGGTTTTCTGAAGAAGAGCGGGCTGGTGGCCCTCGGCGCCTACCTCGGCAGCCAGATACCCTTTTACGAGCTCATGCCCTCCGGGTTCATACCAGCGACGTTGGCCAACGCTGCCGAGGAGTTCTCAATTCCCGGCAAGAACGGGCTTGTGCTCGTAAATGACCGGCCGCTGAACGCCGAGACCCTGCCGCACTTTCTCGATGACGACGTCACGCCCCAGGAACGGCTCTTTATCCGGAACAACGGTATCCCGCCCGTCAGGGAGAACATAGATCCCAGGACCTGGACCCTCACGATCGATGGCGAGTCCGTCGTGAAGCCCACAACCTTCACGATCGACGAACTCAAGCAGAAGTTCAAGACCTACACCTACCAGCTCCAGCTCGAATGCGGCGGGAACGGCAGAAGTGAGTTCTATCCTCCGGGAAAAGGGAACCAGTGGTCCGTTGGCGCTGTGGGGTGCCCGAAGTGGACGGGCGTTCGGCTCAAGGACGTGCTGAATTCCTGCGGCCTGAAGCAGGACGCTGTCTACACGGGTTATTACGGAGCGGACACGCACCCAAGCGGTGATGCGAAGAAGGTCGTCATCTCCCGGGGCGTACCGATCAAAAAAGCCATGGAAGACGAGTCGCTCATCGTCTGGGCCATCAATGGCGAGGAGATGCACATTCAGAACGGCTATCCCCTGCGGATCGTCACTGCAGGCTGGCCCGCTTCCACCAGCGGCAAATGGGTAAATAAGATCGTGGTGCGGAACGAGGTCCACGACGGCCCGATGATGACCGGCCACTCATACAAGGTCCCCTGCTCGCCTGTCGAGCCGGGTGAGGACGTACCGGAAGAGAATATGTGCATCATCGAGTCCATGCCGGTAAAGTCGCTCATCACGAATCCCCGGTCCGGCATCAAAATCCCCATGGGAAAACCGCTCCCTGTGCGCGGACACGCCTGGGCCGGCGACCTCAGCGTGAAAGCCATGCATGTATCCATCGACTATGGCGCCACCTGGATGAAGTGCGATCTCAAAAGCCCGGCCAACCGGCTGTCCTGGCAGCGCTGGTCAGCGAACGTGGCCTTTCCCGGCAAAGGCTATTATGAAGTGTGGGCCCGCGCAACAGATGCCAAAGGCACGACCCAGCCGATGGTAGTGCCGGGCTGGAACCCGCAAGGCTACCTCAACAATGCCTGTTACCGCATAGCCGTGCGGGTGGTCTAGAGGAGGCGGGCGTGAAAATCAGACATCGCATCACATCGATCATGTTGATCGGAGGCATGGTCCTTGTCTCCTCGACCATTGCAGCCCTGGAGACCGACAAGGATACGGGCATGGTCATCGACAAGGGATTCGAGACGGTAAAGATGCACTGCACCCCCTGCCATTCGGCGAGGCTCGTGACCCAGAACCGGATGGACCGCGACGACTGGCTCAAGACCATCCGCTGGATGCAGGAGACACAGAATTTGTGGAAGTTCCCCCCTGAGTCGGAGAAAGAGATCCTCGACTATCTTGCGAAACACTATGCGCCGCACAAGCAGTATCGCCGTGCACCGCTCGATGTGAAGTGGGAGTAAGGATTATAAGAACCAAATGGTTCCTACGGGAAGGCTTGATGTTGGGCTTCGAAAATTTGAGATGCCGGAAAGGTCGTAATATTCAACATAAGGCGTATTACAAAAAAGATCGGAAGATGAAAATTTGAAAGAGGCAGTAGCAGAGATCCATTCGCTATGAGATCTATGTCATGATTCCTCCTGAGGCAGAGCGGTCTGTCTGTCTGTGTGATACACGCAGACAGACCGCTCTGATATATATAACACTATAGTTTCAACTCCGCATCCCTCTCCTGGTTCCATTTGACCCAATCGTCGGCGTCCTCTTGCGCATCGAAGGATTGCGGCTTCGTGGCGATGCCGTCGGGAGAGATCGATATCTGCTGCATGGACTGGACGATCACAAGCCACTCATCCATCGTGACCTCATGGTAGGAGGGGGGCACTTCATGGGGACCGGGCACCTGCACCGGCCCGCCGATCTGGGCCGCAGGCTTCGGCATTTCTCGGGGCTGGCCTGCCACATATACCGTACCGTCATATACCTTCACAACAGCGCTTTCATCGGGGTCCACATTCACCTGATAAGTAGTCCCGCGCACGCCGGCTATGGCGTTCACGGTCTTTACTTCCACTGCCGAACCGGTCGTCGCGAGTTTCTTTACATTCGCCCAGATCCTCCCGAGGGCCAGACTCACCTGAAAGGATTTCTCTTCGCTCTTCCTGTCGTAGATTATCTCATTCAACGAGAGGCGCGAATTCTCAGCCAGCCGCATGATGGTACCGTCAGGAAAGCGCAGTTCCACCCGTGACTTCTCACCCACCCGGACCTCTTTCTCCTTTGCGATCCTGTCGTTCTTCCTGAGCCGGACGCCGTTCTTTGCTTCCGCAGAATAGGCCTCCACCGTGCCCTGTACATAGGTGACCGAGACTTCGTTTCCCTTCTGCTTCGTCGCATAGGCAGGCAGAACGAGAAGGAAAAGTGCTGTCACGGTAATAATGCTGGAGAAATATCTGTTTACCATGTTCATCCCCCTTGACCACGTGAGAAAAGGGCGGAAATGCCCGCCCCCTACACATCAAAGATTACCCGCAACATCTCCCGTAGGGGCGACCATGGTCGCCCGGCAGGCTCAAATCATCATCTTTTCTGATTCTGAGGCGCTGGCGGCGTTACCGGAACCGGCACGGGCTTCAGCCGAACGATGTCCCCTGCCCTGAACCCGGTGCCGGACGAGATCGCAGCCACGGTCACCCGCTCCATGATGCGAGAAGTCATGGCCTCACCGGCAAGGGTCTCTTCATGACCAAGAGATTCGCCCGTCGAAGGATCGATCAGAGCTTCGCCCTTCTTATATATCTCGAACACCATGCCCTGGGTAATATTGGAGTTCATGCCTGCATTGATGTAAACGTCACGGCCGCTCACTTTCACAACCTTGGCGCTCCAGGGGATATTGACCATCTGCTTGCTGATCGAGTTCACGAGCCTGTTGATCGACTGCCGCAGCGCTTTTCCCACCATGGTGTCGTCGATGGAGCTGCCGGTGCTGATGCCGGCTATGGAGACGCCGACGCTCGACTCGGTCCCTTCCGAGGATTCGGCAAGAATGATGCGCCCCGTGGTCGTATCAATGAGCTGTACATCGATCACTACCCGGGCCTCGGCCTTAGAGAAGCCCAGGCCTCCTGCGCCGAGCAGGGCGACGCCGAGGTTCTTGTCACGATTGTTCCCTCCTGTCAGCACACGCATGGTCTGTCCGCTGATCTTGGTACCCGATTTTTTTTCTCCGAACTCCGTCACCGTGCCGATGACGATGGCGTTCACGCCGATCATCTGGCCCGCCTTGGCCGCCGACTGAGGTGTGACCAGTCCGCTCTGACCCAGGGCCTGCTCCTTCAGCACCTTGTCCATCTCCTGCCGCGTGAACACGTCGAAATTCTCGGATTTGACCAGGGAAGTTTCAAGCATCTTTGCCGCTCCGGCACCGACTGTCTTCGCGCCCAGGTTGTCGCCTGCGTCGCGGGCAGCCTTGTTCAGGAGGTTGATGTAGGCATTCACCACATCATGGCCTGCACTTCCCGTTCCCGCAGCGGTTCCACCGACTCCTGAAAACTCGTCGCGGAACTCAACGACGGCTATGCGGTATTTTGGCCCCGTGATCCTGAAGAGCTCCTCTTCTTCAGCCTTCTTTTTCAACGATGCGCATGATACCGTCATCAGGGATAGTGCTATCAAGACCACGACAAGTTTTCTGACACCCATGCCTACCTCCAATTGAAAGAGAGAAAAGGGCGGGCATGCCCGCCCCTACGCATCAAAGATTGCCGGCAACATCTCTCGTAGGGGTGACCATGGTCGCCCGACAGGCTTTTTGAAAAACAATGCACTGCACACGTTCTCTGTTCCATCCCCCTCTGCTACCTCTCAAAACCCTCGTGCCTTATAAGCGGATTTTGTAGGGCAATCCTTCAGGGTTGCTGATTTGCAAGGCTGAATCACGCCTGGGCGTGATTGCCCGACAAGGGCAATAAATTCAGCCGGTTTTTATATAAATTTGCACTTTGCAATTTACAATTTTAAATTTCCAATTCCGGCCTCGTCCCGCTTGCGGGGCTTGTCCGGGTTAGGAACTGTCCCTTTAATATACGATGATCACGCGGGAGTATTTCAGAAAATCTGACTTTTCAGCCAGATCCCTGAGGGTCCGGGCGTCGGCCTGGCTTAGCATGATGTCCGTTCTTCCCGCTCCCACAGCACGTGCGCCTTTCATCACAAGAGGATTGTCGGTGACCCGGAAATTTCCTGACGCGGCATTCACATCCTTGGCGTATCCCGCAACACCCTGTTCCGCGGCATTGGTGCGCGTTACGACCCGCCCCACATATATCTCGTTCCCCTGATGGTCGACGATCCTCGGCATGAGCGCCGGCCGGAGACCGAGACCGGTCCCGTCGATCACCAGGCCCGTGGCCTTTCCGCCAGTGAACTGAGCTGTGGGATCAGGAGGCGGAGGAGGCATCACCGGCTGCGGCTGCACCGGCTCAGGGACCGGCCGTACCGGCTCAGGCCTCAACGGTTCAGGCGCAGGGGGCCGCGGAGCAGGCTTCGGGTCCTGAGGTCGCTTCGGAGCAGGCACGGGCTTCGGCAAAGGCGCCACGACGGTACCGCCGAAATCCTCGGGAAGCACGACGTTCATGAACTCTCCCTTGAATGGCATGGACACGACCATTTCAACGGAGCCGTCGGACAAGTACCGTTTATTCACGACCCGGGCGCCGCGCACAACGCCTTCCACACGCGTGCGGATCACCTCGCTGGTGACCATAAAATTCTCGACCAGCGTTGTCGAATCAACCCGCACACCCTTGACGGTCTCAAGCAGATTGCGAACAGCCACTACAAAGGCAGCGCGCTCGGTCATTGCCCGAATCTGGGCAGGATTCAGCGCGCCGGACGGTGGAGCGCCGATGCCCGTGGCAAAAGCCTCTCCCGAGGTCCAGTTGATCGTCCCCGGCCCCACGGTCTCAACGGCATCATACTTTCCAACGGTTTGGGCAACGACCCAGGGGGCGACCAGGATGAACAGCAGGAACAGGCATACTGAAACCAGGCCGTATCTTTTCATGAGCAGTCCCCTCTCCTCGATGTTCGTCATTTTACCACAAAATCCAGCACCGTTTCACCACCTGATCTGACCTGGGCAGTGCGCGACGCATTCTTCTCTCCCATGAGCACTTTGACCGTATACTGACCCGGCGCAAGGCCTTCGATCACGTACGTGCCGTCCCTGCTGATGGGGACCCCGAAGCTCGTGTCTCCGGCGCGGTAGAACACATCGCCGTCGGTGATCGGCCTGCCGTCAGCGCCGGTCACCCTCCCGCTGATCATGCCTCCCGCCTGGAGCGTAAAATCCTGCTGCACCGACGCTCCCTGCGCAACGACCACTTCACGCGACGATTTTGTGTATCCGGGACCGCGCACTTCAACGCGGTACGTTCCGGGCTGTGTTGCCACGAGTGCGTACCTGCCTCCGAAAAAGGGCGTGGGCTCGCCCCTGCCGTCCTTCCAAAGAACCGCCGTACCGCTCGCAACGGCCGTGCCGCTCGCGCTCTTTACCCGCCCTGTCACGAGCCCCACCTGCTGCCGGTCATTGAGCCGTCTGCCGAGCCGTTTTTCGCGGGGCCGGGATAGTTCATCAACCATCAGGGTCCGGTTCTCGTCCTTATAAATGGTATAGAACGTGGCTTTGTCCACGTCGAGATACCCGCCCTTGTACACACCGGGCATGGTCATGCCGTCGATGCCCAGAATAATGTGATAGGGATCCACGAACAGATGGGAATGCTCGGCATCGGAAAACACCCAGCCTGTGTCGGGCAGGTAAAGCTCCAGATAGGCATGGAACCCGCCGTCGTTCACCTTCACGCCCCAGTATTCCTTCGAGAACCCCCATTCATAGCCCGGCGGCAGATACCCGTGGGCCACGCGGGCCGGGATGCCAGCGGCACGCAGCATTGCCACCGCAAGATTGGAGTAGCCGACGCAGTAAGCCCTCCGGAACCGGAGCGCTGACGCGGCGTCGGAAGGAACGGTGATGCTCGTGTCGAAGGTCAAGTGGTCGGCAATCCAGGAGAGGATCGCGTTTGCCGCTTCAGGTGCGTACGTGCTGCCGCCCACTGCTTCCTGGGCTGCCCGCTGAACTGCCGCATCGTATGCCTGCCTGTCTCGTTCGGGCTGCAGATACTGCTGCAGGGCCGGCGGTATCCGGCCCGCAGGGATCGGATAGGGTACACGGGATTTCAAAGGAGGCATCTTCGCCGTAACACGTACGCGCTTGCTGAATTCGTCCTGGCTGATCACCTTTTGCTCGAAAGATTCATTGGAATAGTCCGGGATGAAAGCGACACCGCGGGGATTCACGATGTCGTAAACCACCGTATGCTCCCCCTCCAGCACCGCGAGTCCGGCGTGGGACTGCGGAGCAGCCGCGAGAACGAAAAACAGCATTATTATCCAAATTAATTTGTGCATCAGGACACCAAAAGGCCCGCCCCCGGATACCAGGGGCGGGCGCAGGAAATTGATCAGAATTTGAGCTGGTTCTTGAACTCGCGGATCGCGAGCAGGGCGTCTGCTCCCGAAACCGGCGCAAGGGGATTGAACACCCCTGTCGCCTTGTCAGCCTCCAGGAAGCCCCTCGACGTGGCCGTCATGATCGCGCTGAAGGCATAGTGGTCGTTCCGAACATCAGGGAACGGCGAGGTGGCTCCGATATACTTCGTCGCGAGCTTTTCGTCGCCGGATACCTTGATCAGGATGTCTTCGAGCATCAGCGCGAACTCACCCTTGCTGATCAGCTTGTCAGGCTCGAAGGTGTGGGTGGGACCCGGCTCAAGGCCGCGCACCTGCAGCGCGATAACCCGGTCGATGCTCGGTTTGAGCCAGTGGCCGTCGATGTCCGTGGCAGGCGCCATTTTTGTGGTCTGCTCCGGCGAGAACCGCGTGGTCGTGCCTTCCGGCGCTTTGAAGGTCGTATCATAGTTCTGGGGGCCGCGCTTCGTGAACAGCTTTTCGAGGTCCATTTCCTGGTCAAAAAGAGCGGCAACATCAGCGCGGTCGATCTTGTCGATAAGGGCGATCTTCCTGCCGATCTCCGTGCCCGGCGCTGCGCGCTGGACCTTCTGGATCACGGCCCATTCAACGTTCGCTTCGCTTGTGAACTCTTTGTTCAGGTCAAGCACCTTCCGGAACATGTCGGATGATTTCTCGAACTGCAAGCCGGCCTTGTATGCCATGGCCATGTAATAATGGAGCGGCGCGCTGTTCGGGTCCTTTTTCCGGGCGCCTGAGAACTCGCTCTCGGCGTCCTTCAACAGATCGTCCGATTTGCCCGCTCCGGCGACCATCTGCATGGTGTACAGCCTGATCATGCCGATGCGGGATTCGATGCCCTTGTCGTAATCGCCGGCCTTGCTCATATTGCTGAAGGCCGCCTTGAAGTCGCCTTTTTTACCGAAAGCCAGCCCCTTGCCGATATATCCAAGTGCGGACTTGGGATCAAGCGCGATCGCACGATCAAAGGACTTCATTGCCTCGTCGATCTGGTCGTTGTCCAGATACTTTAAGCCGTTCTTATAATGATATTCCGGCGTGTCCATCACCGACACGGACGGTGCGGGTTTTGCGCATCCTGCGGCGACCACCATCACGGCGGCCAGCAGGAATATGAAACTCTTGATCCTCGTAAGCATTGTATACCTCCTTTTTTTACCTGAGAAAAGGGCGGGCATGCCCGCCCCTACGCATCAAAGATTGCCGAAAACATCACCCGTAGGGGCGACCATGGTCGCCCGGCAGGCTTGCGGCACATTCAGGGTCAGTCTACGAGAACGATGACCCGGCACTTCTCGAGGAAGCTCAGGTTCTGTGAGGCCCCGTGCAGCATGACGGCATCGGCGTTCGTGATCACCAGGTCGACCCTGCCCTCTCCTGATACGCGCAGGGCCTTCACGATCAGAGGCCGGTCGGTCACGCGGGGATTGGTCTGCGCTGCGATCGGGTCTTTGAGATATCCCACCATGCCTTCTCGCACCGCATAATCCCTGCTCACCCAGGCGGACCCGTACACTTCCTTGCCTTCCTCGTTTACGATCTTGGGCGCCATGGCGGGTCTCAGCCCGAGGCCGCGGGCATCAATGATCAGACCTGTGTAGGCATCGCCCGGGGCTGCCGGAACGAGCGTACCGGTGAGGCCGGTAGGAGGCGTTCTCGGCAGAAGCGTATCTGCCAGCGCGCCGGTAAGCTTCATGCCCACCGTCACCTCGACAGAGCCGTCGGACATGTACTTCTTATCCATAACCATGGCCCCCTGCACGAGGCCGCTGACCGAGGTCTGGATCACATCGCTCGTTACCATGAAGTTCTCAACCAGCGTGGTCGAGTCGACGCGAACTCCCTTCACCGCTTCCAACAGGTTGCGAAGCGCTACGACCTGTGCAGCCCGTTCTGCCATGGCCCGGGCCTGCGCGGGGTTTGCCGGCTGCGCCGGCGGCGCTCCGATGCCGACGGCTGTGATCACGCCGGTGCTCCAGTCCACCTTCCCGGTGGTGCCCACCGGCTCGATCACGTCCCGGATCGTGCCCTGGAGCTGGGCGTGAGCGCTGATGGAGAAGAGCAGGATCATAGAGGCCATAATTGCCATAATGCCGATCGTTCTTACTCTCATTGGTATCCCTCCCTTTCGATACTACGTATGCTGTTCTTCAGAATCGTCACCGCAGGTACTGCACGATGACTGATTGTATGATTTCACAAAACCCCCTGTTTCGTCAAGGTAATATTCACCTTGCTGACGCTATTTCCGGCTATTCTCGCGCAACATATCTACTGCATCGTGAGCAATGAGAATTTCTCCTTCGCCATCTCTGATGATGCCCTTTGTGGCAAGCACCTTCATGCACTTTGAAACTGCCTCGCGAGAAGAGCCGATCCGTGACGCGATGTCCTTGTGCGTCAGTTTCTTTGTTCTGAGATAACCGGCAGTACGATCGTCACCGCCCTGGGCGGATTCAAGAAGAGAGCGCACGAGCCGCTCTCCCACTTCAAGAAAAGCGAGGGACTCGATCATTTCGTCGGCCTTGCGCAGCCGATCCACGAGCGTGGCCAGCAATTCCACGGCCATCTTCGGGTCTTTCTGCAACAGGTCGAGAAAAACGTCCTTGCTCAGGACAGCGAGCTCCGAATCCTTGTCGGCAATGATCGTGGCAGACCTGCCCTTGCCGTCCAACAGTCCCAATTCGCCGAAGAAGTCGCCCTGCTCGAAACCGGCGAGCACCATCTCGCTTCCCTGTTCGTCCTCAAGCACGGCCTTGAGCTTTCCTGACAGCACGACAAACAGCTCCGTTCCAGGATCGGTCTTCTGGAACACTGTGGCGCCTTTTCCGAACAACACCTTCCGGCAACGCGAAGCGATCTCCTTGAGCTGGGCGTCCTTCACATGGCTGAAGAGCGGTATTTTTTTAAGATAGTCGGTGAGCATACTGGTCAGACCTCCTGAAGATAGTCACGGGAACGGAGGGAATTGGAAAATCTCCGAATCCCGAAAGAAAGGTTTGCTCTGAAAATGCGAGCTGGTACGAAAACAGACGGGGGGCATGACCCATCACAAATGCGATAACATGCGATAAACTATAGCGAACGGCACGTCTATTGTCAAGCTCTGACGACAGAAGCGGGCCGTCAGCGCAGTGAGCATCTTATCTGAAATGTAACGTATAGTGCATGGGTAATAGCAGATAGCGCATTGGGCATGGCGCATAGGGTTCAACCCTCTGCTCTCTGCCATTTCTATTGCCTGATCTACAACGTTCTCGCTAGTGTTAGTGCGTTCACCGAAGATGCTCCCGCATCCTTCAGCATCTGGGCGCACTCGTTCAACGTGGCGCCGGTGGTGTAGACGTCGTCGATGAGCAGCACCTGTGTACCCTCCACCTCTGCAGGACGTTGGAGCGCAAAAGCGCCGGACACATTTCGGAAGCGTTCTTCACCTGAAAGCTCCACCTGTGGCCTGGTGAACCGGTTGCGAAGGAGATTGTCGAAGGAAAGCGGGATGGCGAACCGTTCGCTCAAGCCATGGGCCAGCAGCAGGGACTGATTAAAACCCCGCTGCCGGAGACGCTTGCGGTGCAGAGGAACCGGCATCACCAGATCGGGATGCTGGGTCAGCCGGACGCGGTCTGCCATCCATTCTGCAAGGGGCCCGCCCAGGGACCTGCAGGGCCGGTACTTGAACTGATGAATTGCCTCCCGCAGCGAACCCTCGAACTCTCCCACGGAAAGGGACTGGTCAACGCGAGGCGGATGCCGGCGGCAGGACAGACACTCATGGTCCGGGCTGTGCGACAGGGCTTCAGGAGAACCAAAGGGCTTTCCGCATCGCGGACACAGGGGTCCCGAGATAGGTGAAAAATCAGACCAGCAGGAAAGGCAGAAATAGGGAACAGGAGAATCCCCTACTGATGAGCGACAGTAGGAGCAGGCGGTCGGAAGAAAGAAGTTGAGAAAGCGATTGAGGAGATGCATAACTGTTCAGCGGATGAACCGGGTAAGGCACTTCCTCAAACCGATGTCACATGCCATTCCTACGACCGGATAAGGCTCGTTCCCGTCATCTCCGGGGGCTTTGGAATGTCCATGACATCCAGAATGGTCGGCGCCACATCGGCCAGAAAGCCTCCGTCCCTGAGCTGCTGCTTCCTGCCGATCAGGATAAAGGGGACGGGGTCCAGGGTATGGGCAGTGTGGACCTGGCCGCGGTCGTTGTCCTGCATTACTTCAAGATTGCCGTGGTCCGCCGTGATCATCACCGTCATCCCCGACTCCCTGGCAGCCTGCAGGATACGGCCGAGGCACTCATCGAGCACTTCCACGGCCTTTATTGCCGCAGCGATCACGCCCGTATGGCCCACCATGTCGGGATTCGCAAAGTTCACCAGGATGAACCCGTACTGCTTCGACCGGATGTGGGTCTCGAGCTCCGCCGCGATCTCCCGGGCGCTCATCTCGGGCTTCAGGTCATAGGTTGCGACATCGCGGGGCGATGGTATCAGCACCCGATCCTCGAGCGGAAACGGAGGCTCCTCGCCGCCGTTGAAGAAAAAGGTGACGTGGGCGTACTTTTCGGTCTCTGCTATACGCAGCTGCCTGACCCCCTCGCGGCTCAGCACGTCGCCGAGGATGCTGGTGAGACGCGACGGCGGGAATGCGACAGGCAGGCCGAAGGTTTCATCGTAGGAGGTGAGACAGACGAAGGACGACAATTTCGGCACGACCCTGCGTTTGAAGCCTGTAAACTCCCCATCCGTAATCGCCTGGGTGATCTCCCGCGCCCGGTCCGATCGGAAATTGCAAAACACAACGGCGTCGCCGTCACTGAACGTGGCGATCGGACGATTGGAGCGCGGATCCAGGAGCACGACGGGCAGCAGGAACTCGTCGGTCTTGCCGAACTCGTAACTCTGCTTCACCGCCTCGGCTGCGGAATACTTTCTGATGCCGTCGCCCTGCACCAGCACGTCATAGGCCTTCTGGACACGCTCCCAGCGCTTGTCGCGGTCCATGGCATAGTACCTGCCGGAGACAGTGGCGATCTTTCCGACGCCGATCGTGCCGCAATGGCTTTCGAGCTCTTCGATGAATTCAATGGCGCTGGAGGGCGGGGTGTCGCGGCCGTCGAGAAAGGCATGAAAAAAGACCTTCGTGAGCCCCTGGGACTTGGCGAGGTCAAGCATGGCGAGCAGGTGATCCATGCGGCTGTGCACACCGCCGTTCGAGAGCAAGCCCATAAGGTGGAGGGACGTTCCCCGCTCCCTCACAGCCTGCATGGCTGAGAGCAGCACGGAATTGGTAAAAAAGTCGCCGTCGCGGACCGCCTTGCTGATGCGCGTCGAGTCCTGATACACTACTCTGCCCGCACCGAGATTCAGGTGCCCCACTTCAGAATTTCCCATCTGCCCGTCGGGCAGCCCCACGGCCTCTCCCGAGGCATTCAGCAGTGTATGAGGATTATTTGTCAGGAGTTCCGTATAGACCGGTGTGCGTGACTGCGCAATGGCATTTCCCTCGGATTTCTCGCTGTAACCCCATCCGTCCAGAACGACCAGCAGCACCGGTTTGTCGAACATGAAGACTCCTTGATCCTGACCCGGATGAACCGCAACTACAGGGAGGGAAATGATGACGCCGACCTAGCAGGTCTTTTCGAGGTTCACCCCAAAGGTGTTCCATTTTCCGCAGTTCTGGCAGCGGCCCGTCCATTCCATCGTTTTGTTCTCGCAGCTCGAGCAGACGTAGGGAATGATGATCTGCTTCCTGAATCCCAGGGCCTTTTTGAACTCCGTGGCTGCGAGTCCCAGGGAGCCGCGGCGCAGATAGATGTTGCCAAGCAGTTTGTGCACATCCGGAAGCTCCTTGTCACCCCAGTCAACGGTCGAAAGGATGTCAAAGGCCTCGTCGATCATCTCGAGGCGGTAGTAAAGCTTGCCGAGAAAAAACTTCAGTGTGATGTTCTGGGGATCCTTGCTCAACGCTTGTCCGTAGAGGTCGATGGCACGGTTGGGCTCGCCCTGCTTCAGATGGAAATCCTCCAGGCGGTGCAGCAGCAGGATGGAAAAGGTCATCTTGTAGGCCTTTTCCCACAGTTCCGCCGCCTCTGAGGGCCTGCCATCTTCCACATAGACCTCTCCCAATCCCAGGTAAGCGGGCATGAAGTCCCGGTCCAGTTTGATCACGCCCCGGAACAGCTTCTTCGCCCGCTCCAGATCACCGATCTCAAGGAGCGACCTGCCGAACTCGTACATGAAGCCGACGAGCTTTCGCTGCTCCACCTCCTGCTCCGAGGGTGCAAGCGAGTTAGAGAGGAGCTGCCGCTGCGCCTCATAGAGGTCTTCCCAGCGGTTCAGCGCCTGATAGAGATCCCGCAGCTTGATGAGGGCCGTAAGGTTCGTCTGGTCCTTCGACAGAATATCCTTGTACATCTTGATGGCATCGTCGTAACGTTTTGCCTCTTCGTAGTCGGCGGCGAGCGAGAACATCACTTCCTGGTTGCTGCTGTCGAGTGCAAGCGCCTTCTGGTGCAGGCGGATCGCCTCCACAAAGTTCTTCTGGCGCAGCTGGGAGATGCCGAGTCGCAGGAGCGTGTCCACGTGGTTCGAATTGATGGTCAGCACCTTCTGAAAATACGTCGTGGCTTCCGGTGTACGCTTCGCCAGCAGGGAATTCAGCC
>MHDZ01000073.1:0-2351 GCA_001805055.1 Nitrospirae bacterium GWC2_57_13 | reverse complement strand
AGGAAGCGCTTCACATCGCGCAGAAAATAGATGATGAAAATGAGCCCGGCACCGACAGATATCGATATGAGGAAAAAGGCTGCCTTGGAGATCTCGTACGTCCTGGACGGTAGCAGGCTGACCGTGATCATCCCCGGGTTGAACTCCCTTAAAGCGACGATCATCAGGACGACGGCCAGCAGCATCAACGTGACGAAAAATCTCATCCTCAATCCTTTCCTCAGCGAAAATCAGCGATACCTGCTCTTGAAAAAAAAATCGGTCAGTAGTGATAGGTCTTTCCCGTGATGATCGTAAATGCCCGGTAAAGCTGTTCCAGAAGAACCAACCGCGCCATTTCATGGGTAAGGGTCCAGCGGGACAGGGCCATGCTCTTCCGTGAAGTTTCCGTTACCCGCTCGTCGAGACCAATGGCACCGCCGAGGATGAAGACCAATTCCCGGGTGCCGGATTCCAGCGTCCTGTTCAGGAATGCCGCGAACTCATGGGAAGTGAACTCCTCGCCACGCTCGTCAAGACTTACCGTGTAAGCGCCCGGCGGGATCGCCTTGAATATCCGTTCGGCTTCCCTTTTTCGTACTACCGGCGCCTCTTTCAGATCCTGTATCTTTTCTTCTTTGAGCTCTTTGATCTCGACCTCGGCGTAATGCCTGAGGAACCGCGCATATTTCTCCAAACCCTGTTGAATGAAGCTCTCCCGGGTTTTGCCCATGCAGAGGACCGTCAATTTCATGACGAGGCGTTCTTCAAGGACGGGTGGCTGACTCCGTGAGGTATGCGTGCTGCATCGCCCCAGAGCTTTTCGAGCGCATAATGGGCCCTTGTCTGCTCATCGAAAATATGCACCACGACGTCACCGTAATCCATCAGGACCCAGCTCGCTTCGGCCTGTCCCTCGATATGAGAAGGATGAATGCCCGCCTTCGCGAGCTCCTGGCCTATTCCGTCGGCAATCGCCGATATCTGGGTCGTACTGCTTCCGGAGCAGATAACAAAGTAATCGGTTATATAGGTGAGCTTGCGCAGATCGAGGATGACGATATCAGCGGCTTTCTTGCTGTCCGCCGCGTCTGCGCACCCTAAAGCCGCTTCCCGTGAATTAAGCATATAACTCATTGGTAATTATATAATGTTCAACAGGTTCAGGCAAGAGATATTTAATCGAGAGTCCCTCCCGGACCCTGTTCCTGATGTCGGTGGATGATATCTCGTAATGAGAGATCATTTCCAGGTAAAAATGTGCCTTGCCTGCCTCGATCTCGACCTGATCGACCTCCCCGTTGTCGAGAGCGATGATATCCTTTGCCGCTTTCTGCATGAAGTCGATGATCAGAAGGTCGGAAAAACGGTAACCCGGCCGCGAAAGGACGACAAAAGCGCAAAGACCCAGAAGACGCTCCCACTGATGCCAGGTACGGATCTCGAGAAAGGAGTCAACGCCGGTCAGGAAGAAGAGCTTGGCTCCGGGATAGAGCGATCGCAGTTCTTCGATTGTATCGACCGTATACGATCTCCCCCCTCGATTTATCTCGATCTCGGACAGAGAGAACCGCGGGTTTCCAGCGATCGCCAGCAGCACCATTGCCGTGCGATGGGCGGCGGACGGTATCTTTTCCTCCGCTTTATGGGGGGGTAGATAAGAAGGAATGAACAGTACCCGATCGAGGCGAAGTCTTCCTCCTACCTCTTCAGCGGCGGCGAGATGTCCGTAATGAATCGGGTTGAACGTTCCGCCGAGAATGCCGATACGTTGCCGCACGCTGCCCCCCCTTGACCCGTTATTGCCGACAGACAAAACTGCGCCCGAGAAGGGTTGGTGATCACCCTTCGTCTCCTGCCATTTCTCCACGCCTACCTTCGTACCTGTCCGTTCCCGAACACGATGAACTTGGTGGACGTCAACTCTTCCAGGCCCATGGGTCCCCGCGCATGGATCCTGGTGGTCGAGATCCCGATCTCGGCGCCGAGACCGAATTCAAAACCGTCATTCAGCCGGGTGGAGGCGTTCACGAACACGGCGGAGGCATCCACTTCCCGCTGGAACCTGAGCGCGTTTGCGTAATCGTCGGTCACGATGGCTTCGGAGTGCTGAGAGCCGTGGGCAGCGATGTGTTCCATGGCATCATCCATGCTGTCCACAACCTTTACGTTCAAGACGAGATCGTTATACTCGGTATCCCAGTCTTTGTCGGTGGCCGCCTTTACTGCAGGCAGAATCATTTTGGTTTTTGCGCAACCCCTGATCTCCACGCCTGCCTTCATGAACCTGTCCAGCATTGCCGGCAGGAAGGAAGCGCCCAGGTCCTTATGCACGAGCATGGTCTCCATGGCGTTGCAGGTGCCCGGCCGCT
>MHDZ01000072.1 GCA_001805055.1 Nitrospirae bacterium GWC2_57_13 | reverse complement strand
GGTGGAAGCGGATGTGTTCCTTGAAAGCGGGGCCATGGGCCGCGCCATTGTTCCGAGCGGCGCGTCAACAGGCGAACGGGAGGCGCTGGAACTGAGGGACGGCGGCTCCCGGTATCTGGGCAAGGGCGTGCAGAAGGCGGTAAAGAACGTGATCGATGTGATCGCACCGGCGCTTCTGGGCATGGAGGCCATGG
Source organism: Nitrospirae bacterium GWC2_57_13 (assembly GCA_001805055.1). Taxonomy (GTDB): domain Bacteria; phylum Nitrospirota; class UBA9217; order UBA9217; family UBA9217; genus GWC2-57-13. The sequence continues at coordinate 18,705 of MHDZ01000072.1, read as the reverse complement.
ACCAGGCGGTCGTGGACAAGACCATGATCGAGCTGGACGGCACGGAGAACAAAGGGAAGCTCGGCGCCAACGCCATCCTCGCGGTCTCCCTGGCCGTTGCCAGGGCCGCGGCCGAAGAGTCGGGCCTGCCGCTTTACCAGTACCTCGGCGGGCCGAACGCCCGGGAGCTTCCCGTGCCGATGATGAACGTGCTGAACGGCGGAGCCCATGCGGACAACAACGTGGACATCCAGGAGTTCATGATCATTCCGACGGGAGCGGCGACCGTGGCCGACGCGATCCGGATGGGGGCCGAGGTCTTCCACCAGCTCAGGTCGGTCCTGAAGAAGAAGGGCTACAACACCGCTGTGGGCGACGAGGGAGGGTTCGCACCGAACCTCAAATCGAACGAAGAGGCCGTGCAGGTGATCCTCGAAGCGATCGAGAAGGCAGGCTACGGCCCCGGCAAGGACATTTTCCTGGGGCTCGATGCGGCGGCCAGCGAATTCTTTGAAAAGGGCGTATATGACCTGAAGGGCGAAGGAAAGAAGAAGTCGCCGGAAGAAATGGTCGATTTCTACGAGGACTGGGTCAAGCGCTACCCCATCATCTCCATCGAGGACGGCATGTCCGAGAAGGATTGGAAGGGGTGGAAGCTGCTGACCGATCGCCTGGGGAATAAGATCCAGCTCGTGGGCGATGACATCTTTGTGACCAATACTTCGATATTCAAGAAGGGGATCGCCGAGGGCATTGGGAACTCGATCCTCATCAAATTGAACCAGATCGGGACATTGACCGAGACGCTCGATGCCATCGAGATGGCGAAGCGCGCCCGCTACACGGCTGTCGTGTCTCACCGGTCAGGCGAGAGCGAGGATACGACCATCGCCGACCTGGCCGTGGCAACGAATGCCGGCCAGATCAAGACCGGTTCGCTGTCGCGCACGGACCGTATCGCCAAGTATAATCAGCTCCTCCGCATAGAGGAGGAGCTGGGCAGCGCAGCGGTCTACCGGGGCAGGGACGTTTTTTACAGCGCGCGGGGGTAGCCCCGTATCACGTATGCGGAAACGGACGTACGCAAGAGTCGACAACGCCGCCAGGGCGGCATGGAAAAAGAAGGTCGCCCTCGCGGCGGCCGTCCCCCTGGCGCTCTATCTCCTCGCCTCCTTCCTCTTTGGCGATATGGGGCTGGTGAAGTATTTCCGGATGAAGCACCAGCAACAGGCCCTCGCGCAGGAGATCGCGGAGCTGAAAAGCGACAACGTGCGGCTGCTGCGCGAAGTGCATGCGCTTCGGAACGATGGGTCCTACATCGAAAAGCTGGCGCGGGACAATCTCGGGCTTGCCCGCCCGGGAGAGATCATCTACTATTACGGAGACGCATCAGCGAAATAACGCCTGCCCCCTGATCAGTGCCCCGGCCTGTGCGCGGCGTTTGCCCTGTTCATCCCCGAGGCCGTTCCTGCCGGGGATGGATGACCCTTATGTCCGACAATCCTCTCTCCATAGCCTTTGTATGGCACATGCACCAGCCGTATTACAAGGACGACCTGACGGGTGAGTATATTCTGCCCTGGGTGCGGATGCACGGCATCAAGGATTACTACGATATGCCGGCACTGTTGAAGGATTTTCCTTCTGTTCGCCAGACCTTCAATCTGGTCCCTTCCCTCCTGAAGCAGATCATCGACTATGCCGAAGACGGCGCCATGGACCGGTTCCTTGCCGCGACCATCATCCCCGCCGCCGATCTCTCGACGGAGGAGAAGGTCTTTCTGCTCAAGAACTTCTTCATGGCCAACTGGGACACCATGATCAGGCCCTATCCCGGGTACTGGCGGCTGCTCGAACGCCGGGGAACGAGCGTGTCTGCCGATGATCTCATGAGTGCGACGCGGTACTTTACGGCGCAGGATTACCTGGATCTTCAGGTCTGGTTCAATCTCACATGGTTCGATCCGCTCTTTCGGAACAGCGATCCCTTTTTGCAGGGGCTGCTGCAGAAAGGGGGAGCGTTCTCTGAAGAGGACAAGGCGCTCCTGATCCAGAAGCAGCGCGAGGTGATGGCAATGATCGTGCCGATGTACCGGGAACTTTCCCAGGCGGGCGCCATCGAGCTGACCACAACGCCCTTTTACCATCCCATCCTTCCGCTCCTCTATGACACGGATCTTGCAAAGGTGGCCATTCCGGACATCCGGCTTCCGTCTCAGCGTTTCAGCCATCCCGAGGACGCGAAGGCCCAGGTGGAACGCGCCCTTGCTTATCATGAGCAGCTGTTTGGCGTGCGGCCTGCCGGAATGTGGCCTTCCGAAGGGTCCGTTGCGGAAGAGATCATCCCGCTCCTGGCAGATGCGGGCGTGCAGTGGATCGGGACCGATGAAGGGGTGCTGGCGCGAACGCTCGGGACGGCTATTGAGAGGGACTTCTCTGGCGTGCTGAAGAATCCCGGCGTTCTGTACAAACCGTATCTGGCAGGCAAGGGGGACCGGCGCGTGTCTGTCGTGTTCCGCGACCATACGCTCTCGGACCTTCTGGGCTTCGTTTATTCCAAGTGGGACTACAAGAACGCCGTCCATGACCTGCTCGACCGGCTGCACCGCATCAGGCGGCAGGTTGGCGGCACGGGCCCCCACCTGGTGCCGATCATCCTGGATGGCGAGAATGCCTGGGAGCATTATCAGAACGATGGTCGGGATTTCTTCCTCTATCTCTATGAGCGGCTGAGCCGCGAAGAGGGGCTCCAGTGTGTCACCGTGAGTGAGTATCTCAAGAAGCATCCTGCCGAGACGGGACTGGAGCGGCTCCATGCGGGCTCCTGGATCTATGCGAACTTCCGCATCTGGATCGGCCATGACGAGGACAACCGGGCCTGGGACCTGCTGGGCAGGGCGCGGAACGAGCTCGAAGCCTACAAGGCATCGGGCGGCGACGCGGACAAGGCGGCCCAGGCCATGGAGGAGATCTACATCGCCCAGGGGAGCGACTGGTGCTGGTGGTACGGTGACGACCATTTTTCCGAGAACGACGAGGAGTTCGATCTGCTCTTCCGCACGCATCTCATGAACGTATACCGCCTTATCGGGCACAACGTGCCTGATGAACTGCATGTTCCAATCCTGCGCGAGGACCGGCAGGCTCTTCCCACGGTGGAGCTGACAGCCTTCCTGTCGCCGTCCATCGACGGCCGGGTGACGAACTACTTTGAGTGGCTGCCTGCGGGATTCTATGACGTGAGCCACGGCGGCGGCGCCATGCACCGGGGGTCCAGCGTCATCACACACATCTACTACGGATTCGATCTCAGGAACCTCTTTCTCCGCATCGACCCGCGCCAGAGCCTTGCCGACGAGAAGGTCGCTGACCTCTCCTTTGTGATCAATTTCCTGCGGCCCACGGGGTATGAAGTGGAGATCCGCGTCCTGTCCGGCGAGCGGCGCGTGAGCGCGGTGATCTATCAGGGAGAGAGCGGCGGGAGGAAGCAGGCAGGGGTGATCAACTCGGTTGCCGCCGACGAGATCATCGAGATCGCCGTGCCTTTCGAGACGATCAACGTCCGGCAGAACGATGTGGTGCAGGCTTTCGTGACCGTGAAGCGTGACGGCTCGGAGATCGAGAAGTGGCCCTTCCGCGGCTACATCCAGTTTATTGTTCCCACCGAGGACTTCGAAGCCACCATGTGGCAGGTGTGATCAGGCTGCCCCGCTTCCGGGACAACCCCTGAAAAAACCGATAATCCTTGACAATAGAAGGTTATTTTGTATAATAACACTCTGTTTTTCCCGAATTTTCCACGAGGGGTCATCCGTGACATTCCAGGAACTTATTCTCACCCTCCAGCGCTTCTGGGCGGCGAAGGGATGCGTTATCCATCAGCCCTACGACCTGGAAGTAGGCGCCGGCACGTTCCATCCAGCGACTTTTCTGCGCGTGCTGGGTCCCGAGCCCTGGAGCGCGGCCTATGTCCAGCCCTCGCGGCGGCCCACGGACGGACGGTACGGAGAGAATCCCAACCGGCTGCAGCACTACTACCAGTTCCAGGTGATCCTGAAGCCCTCGCCGATGAACGTCCAGGACCTCTATCTGGAAAGCCTCGTGAGTTTCGGCATCAATCCCCTGCAGCACGACATCCGCTTTGTCGAGGATGACTGGGAATCGCCGACCCTCGGCGCCTGGGGCCTGGGGTGGGAGGTCTGGCTCGACGGCATGGAGATCACCCAGTTCACCTACTTCCAGCAGGTGGGCGGCATCGACCTCAAGCCCATATCGGCCGAGCTCACCTACGGCGTTGAGCGCATCGCCATGTACCTTCAGGGTGTGAACAATGTCTACGACCTCGAATGGACCAAGGGCGTGAAGTACGGCGACGTGCACCATGAGACAGAGGTGCAGTTTTCGAAGTATAATTTCGAACTCTCGGACCGGGAGATGCTGTTCCGGCAGTTCGAGTCCTATGAAAAGGAAAGCGAGAAGCTCGTGAAGGCCGGCGTCGTGTTTCCGGCATACGACTACTGCCTCAAGTGCTCGCATACCTTCAATCTGCTCGACGCTGCCGGCGCGATCAGTGTGACGGAGCGGACGGGCTATATCGGCAGGGTCAGAAAGCTTGCCCGCGCCTGCGCCCACGCCTACTACGCACAGCGGGAAGAGATGGGGTTTCCGATGCTGAAGCGCTAAGCGCTTCAATGCGGAGTCCCCGATAGGCCCGGGACGGGTCTCCATGCGGATTGCGGAATGAAAACCGTCATTCCCGCAAAAGCGGGAATCCAGGATTTTATCCGTGTGAATCCGTGGCAAAACAGCATTACGATTTTGCAGGTATTGTCACGACCGTGCTGATCTGTGGTTAAACCGGAATTTTCAGGAGTGATTCTTGCCAAAAGAGTTCTTATTAGAGATCGGCACCGAGGAGATTCCGTCACGGTTCGTCGGGCCGGCGCTGGAGAAGATGCAGGAGCTGTTTATCCAGCTTCTGGCCTCGGGCCGGGTGGCGTTGACGGGCGAGTTGAAGGCGCTCGGCACGCCGCGCAGGCTTGTTCTGTACGCGCCTTCCCTTGAGGAACAGCAGGCCGATCTTTCCAAGGAAGTGCTCGGCCCGCCGCGCAAGGTCGCCTATGATACCGAGGGCAAGCCGACCAAGGCGGCACTCGTCTTTGCCGAGAAGAACGGCGTCACTGTTGATGCGCTTTCGATCAAGTCCAGGGAGAGGGGCGAGTATGTGGTCGCCCGGATCGACGAAAAGGGCGGTGACACGGGACAGTGGCTGAAACAGGTGCTGCCCGGCTTCATCCTATCGATCCCCTTCCAGAAGTCCATGCGCTGGATGGGCAAGGATATCCGGTTCGCGCGGCCCATTCACTGGATCCTTGCCCTTTGGGGCGGTTCCGTGGTAGACTTTGAGCTAGACGGGCTGAAGAGCGGCAATCTCTCCCGCGGCCACCGGTTCATGAGCCCCGGCGCCTTCCTGGTGAAGGATTTCAAGACCTACGCCGCGCAGGCAGAGCCGAACTTCGTGGTACTCGATCCTGAGGTGCGGAAGCAGCGGATCGTGAAGCAGACCGGGGAGCTCGCGAAGTCCGTGGGCGGAGCAGTGCTCGACGACGCGGGCCTGGTGGATGAGGTGACGAATCTCGTCGAGTATCCCGTGGCCGTGCTGGGGTCCTTTGACCGGCAGCACCTCAGGATCCCGAAAGAGGTCCTGATCACGGCCATGCGGGAGCATCAGCGGTTTTTTTCCATTGTCAACCAGCAGGGAGAACTCCTTCCCTCGTTCATCACGATCAGCAATACGCGCGCCGAAGATATGGCTGTGGTTCGGGCCGGGAATGAGCGCGTCCTCGCCGCCCGCCTGTCGGATGCCGCGTACTTCTTTGACCACGATCTGAAGCATCCCCTCGCCGACCGGGTCGAGGGGCTCAAGAAGGTCACCTTCCAGGAAAAGCTCGGCACGGTCTATGACAAGACTATGCGCATTAAGGCCCTTACGTCGCATCTGGCGCGGCTGCTGAACGCAGACAGCAGTGTCGCTGAACGGGCTGCGTTCCTCTGCAAGGCAGACCTGCTCACGGGCATCGTGGGCGAGTTCCCGAAGCTTCAGGGGATCATGGGCCGGCAGTACGCTCTTAGTTCCGGAGAAGATCGCGTGGTGGCAGAGGCCATTGCGGAGCATTATCTCCCGCGTTTTGCCGGCGACGCGCTTCCGAAGTCGCTGGAAGGCATGTGCGTGGGCGTGGCCGACCGGATCGATTCCATTGCCGGCTGTTTTTCCGCAGGGCTTATTCCGAGCGGCTCGGAGGATCCTTACGGACTGCGGCGGCAGTCCGTGGCGGTCCTGAACATGCTGCTCGAGCGCGCAGTGCGGATGTCCCTGCGGGCGCTGATCGCCCAGGCCTGCGAAGGCTACGGGCTCAAGACGGCCGACCGCGCAAGGGTCGAAGCGGAGACGCTCGATTTCATCCGCCAGCGGCTCGCCGGCATGCTCATCGCCGAAGGTCTGCGGCCCGATGTGGTGGACGCTGCTCTCCTGGTGGACTTTGACGACGCTCTCATCGCGCGAGAAAAGGTGCGGGCCCTCGACGGTCTCCGCCTGACAGAGGACTATCAGCCACTTGTTACGGCCCTGAAGCGCGCGGGAAACATCCTGCCGAAGGGTTTTGAGGGCGCGGTCAAGAAGGGTCTGCTGAAGCAGGATGAGGAAAAGGTCCTTCATGCGGTCTATGCCGAGGTGAGAGGCCGCGTCGAGCAAAAGGCAGCGGCCCTCGATTTCCGTGGCGCCCTTGCTGAGATCGCTTCGCTTCGGAAGCCTGTGGACGCCTTTTTCGACAAGGTGATGGTCATGGACAAGGACGAGGCCGTGAAAGCGAACCGTCTGGCGCTCCTGGCCGGCATCACCGGTCTTTTTTCAGGCATTGCCGATTTTTCGCGCCTTGTGCTGAGCACGGAAGAGGCGAAAACCTGATCCGCCGCGGGTAAATACAGCTGGGATTTGTCATTGAGGATTTGTGATCTCGCTCGTTGCGTCTTCCTCCGCCCCGCAACCAACAGGAATTGGCAGCGGATCGGGGGCGGCAGGTGTTGATCTTGAAAATTTACCAGGGAGGTTCGCTTCATGACTATGGAAAAGAAATTAGTCTATTTTTTCGGCAATGGAAAGGCCGATGGCACCGGCGCAATGAAGGATATGCTCGGCGGCAAGGGAGCCGGCCTTGCCGAAATGACGAACGCGGGAGTGCCGGTCCCGCCGGGATTTACCATTACGACGGAGGCCTGCAACCTCTTTTATGAACTCGGCAAAAAAGTGCCCGAGGGACTCGATGCAGAGATGAACGAGTATCTTGCGAAAATGGAGCAGGCCGTCGGGAACGGCTATCGTTTCGGCGACGTGAACAAACCGCTGCTCGTCTCGGTGCGGTCCGGGTCCAAGTTCTCCATGCCCGGCATGATGGACACGGTGCTGAACCTGGGGCTGAACGACCGGACCATTGAGGGTCTGATCCGGCTGTCCAGGAACGAGCGGTTCGCCTGGGACGCCTATCGCCGCTTCATCCAGATGTTCGGCAACGTGGTGCTCGGCATCGAGAAGGAAGAGTTCGAGCACCTCATAAGCGAGGCCAAGAAAAAGAAGAAAGTGAAACTGGACCTGGACCTGAACGCCCAGGACCTCAAGACGCTCGTCGAGAAGTTCAAGGCCAAGGTGAAGCAGGTCAAGAAGAGGGACTTCCCCCAGGATCCCATCGAACAGCTTACGATGTCCCGCGACGCGGTCTTCAACTCCTGGAACAATCCCCGCGCCATCACGTACCGCAGGCTGAACGACATTCCGGCCAATCTTGGCACGGCTGTGAACGTGCAGGCCATGGTCTACGGGAACATGGGCGACACGTCCGCCACAGGTGTGGGTTTCACGCGCGACCCGTCGACTGGCGCGAAGGTTTTTTACGGCGAATATCTGACCAACGCCCAGGGAGAGGACGTGGTGGCCGGCACCCGGACGCCGCACCCCATCGCCGACCTGGAAAAGGAGATGCCCGCCGTCTACCGGCAGCTCCGCGAGATCACCGACAAGCTCGAAAAGCACTATCGCGACGTGCAGGACTTCGAGTTCACGGTCCAGGAGAACACGCTCTACATGCTTCAGACGCGGACGGGCAAGCGCACGGCCCACGCGGCGGTCAAGATCGCCGTGGACATGGTCAAAGAGGGCCTGATCTCGAAGGAAGAGGCGGTGTTGCGCGTTGAGCCGGCGTCTCTGGACCAGCTGCTGCATCCCATCATCGACCCCAAGGCAAAGATCACCGTGGTCGCCAAGGGGCTCCCCGCGTCTCCGGGAGCCGCCTCGGGCATGGCGGTCTTCTCGGCCGATGAGGCCGTGAAGCAGGCAAAAAAGCATCCCGTGATCCTCTGCCGGCCCGAGACGACACCCGACGATATCCACGGCATGGATGCGGCCAAGGGCATCCTCACGGCCCGCGGCGGCATGACCTCCCACGCGGCCGTTGTCGCCCGCGGCATGGGCAAGCCCTGCGTGGCAGGCTGCGAATCCATCAGGGTGGACGTCAAGGCAAAGAAGTTCAGCGTGGATAAGACCACGGTGAAGGAAGGCGACTGGGTCACCATAGACGGCGGCACGGGCCGCGTCATTCTGGGCAAGGTCCCGACCAAGGACCCTGTGGTGAGCGGCGATTTCGGCACGCTGATGCAGTGGGCCGATGAGGTGCGGACACTGAAGGTCCGGGCCAACGCCGACGTGCCGCGCGACGCAAAGATGGCCCGCCAGTTCGGCGCCGAGGGTATCGGCCTATGCCGCACGGAGCACATGTTCTTCGAGTCAGAACGGCTTCCCATTGTGCAGCAGATGATTCTGGCAGACAGCACGGAGGCGCGGGAAAAGGCGCTGGCAAAGCTCCTGCCCATGCAGCGTTCCGATTTCAAGGGCCTTTTCGAGACCATGGACGGACTCCCGGTCACGATCCGTCTCCTGGACCCGCCGCTTCATGAGTTCCTGCCGAGGCGCGAGGACCTGATGGTCGAGATCGCCGTGATGCAGGCCAAGAAGGCCGCCAAAGCAACAATATCGAAGAAGGAGAAGCTGCTGCATCGCGTTGAGGAGCTTCACGAGTTCAATCCCATGCTCGGCCACCGCGGCTGCCGCCTCGGCATCGTCTATCCCGAGATCACGCGCATGCAGACCCGGGCCATCATCGAGGCTGCCTGCGATCTGGCCAAGAAGGGAAAGAAGGTGGTGCCCGAGATCATGGTGCCCCTCGTCGGCGCCGTGAAGGAGTTGAAGAACCAGAAGGACCTCATTAAGGCAACGGCCGAGGAGGTCATGAAGAAAAAAGGGGTACGGATCGAGTACCTTGTCGGCACAATGATCGAACTGCCGCGCGCTTGCGTAACGGCCGACGAGATCGCGAAAGAGGCCGAGTTCTTCTCCTTCGGAACGAATGATCTTACGCAGACCACCTTCGGCTTCAGCCGCGACGACGCGGGCAAGTTCATCAATCAATATATCGAGACGACTATCCTGGAGAAGGACCCCTTCCAGACCCTGGACCAGGACGGCGTGGGCGTGCTCGTGAAGATGGGCGTTGAAAAGGGCCGCAAGACCCGGCCGGACCTCAAGGTCGGCATCTGCGGCGAGCACGGCGGTGACCCGGCCAGCGTGGAGTTCTGCTACAAGGCGGGGCTCGACTACGTGAGCTGCTCGCCTTTCCGATTGCCGATAGCGCGGCTCGCAGCGGCCCAGGTCAGGCTCAAGGAGAAGGGCGTGGGCGGGTCGGGGACGAAGTAGCAACGGTTGTTGAAGCGGTTTATTCGAAGGGCGGCGAAAGCCGCCTTTTTTGTTTGACGACGAACTGTACGCGTTTCTTGCACGAGAGGGTCGGGTGATGGGTGGCCACAGGCTTCTCTGCCTAAACGAGACCCTTGACTCCTCAGTTGGCTTACTGTACCATATTGGTAAGGAATTTGTTTCAAGTAAGGAGGCCTTTCATGGTTGCAACAGCCAAAATATCGTCCAAGGGGCAGATAACCCTGCCGAAAGAGGTGCGGGAGCTGCTGGATGTCCGTACCGGCAGCGTGGTGGTGTTCGAGAAGGAAGATGATAAAGTCATAATCAAGTCGGCCAGAACACTGCAGGAGTTCAAGGGGATTCTCAAAGGCCGTCATAAGGCAGTTGATATAGATCAGGTCCGGGAGAAGGCAAAGGAATATCGGGGTAAAAAGGCGGCCCGCGGTGGAAGATAGAAAGCGGGTAGTCATCGATACAAACCTGCTCGTGCGCTACCTGACGGATGACGATCCTGTTAAGGCTAAAGCTGTTGACGCTCTCCTGAACAAGGCGGGCAGCGGTGAGATTAAGATCCTCGTCCCCTCGAGCGTCATTGCCGAACTCGTCTGGGTGCTTGAAAGCTCTTATAACATGGAATCCGCGGGCCTTGCGGAGCTGGTTGATGCGGTACTGAACACTCCGGGCGTCGAAGTTACGGATAAGTCCATTATCAAATCGGCCTTGAAGCTCTACAGAGCAAAGAAAATAGATATGATAGACGCCTGGATAATCGAGTTTGCCAAGGATGCCGGTGTGGGAGCAATCTATACCTTTGATAAGAAGCACTTTAAAGATGCGGAAGGGATTGAAGCGAGAAGTCCATAGGGTGATGATGGGTATGAAAGCAGGATCGAAGACGAGAAGACAGAAGACAGAAGACAGAAGACAGAAGACGAGAAGACAGAGGACCATGACCGCGATCGAGGACGTGAACAAGGCCCGCGGGAAGCCGCCGCACAGGCAGAACGGGGGCGCTCGGAGCGAGTTTGCCGCTAAAGTCGATGCTTTTATAGAGAAGTATCGACTGGCGCTCAAGAGGCTCGCAAGGACTTGATGGCGTTTCTCCCGAATCGTCGCAATGACCTGCCGGAGGCTTTGGTAATGAGTGAAATAAATAAAGCAATGTGCAATTTTTACACATACTGCAACTGCCGGGAAATTCGATATGAGTGAGATCATTATCTATGAAGATACTGACGGCCAGGCCTCTGTTCAGGTCCGGCTGGACGGTGAGACGGTCTGGCTGACGCAAAAGCAGATGGCTGGCCTGTTTGAGAGCAGTACTGATAATATCGGTCTACACCTGAAGAATATATATGCGGAAGGAGAACTATCCGAACCAGCAACTGCCGAGGATTACTCGGTAGTTCAAACCGAGGGAAAGCGACAGGTTTCCAGGACCATCAAGCATTACAACCTTGACGCCATTATTTCCGTTGGTTACCGGGTCAATTCAAAGCGCGGTGTGCGTTTTCGTCAATGGGCCACCAGCGTGCTGCGCAGGCATTTTCTACAGGGGTACACGCTCAATCAGTCCCACCTGGCCGAACTCGGGATCAATGAGGCGCAGCAGGCGTTGGGCTTGCTCATGAGTAAATTCATGCTCGATAGCGTCGTCATTTGCAGGAGCGGCCGGAAGCAACCAGAGTGTCAGGAATTGCAGACCTTCGGGCGCCTTCCTGGTATGTGCGGCCCGTTCGGCTCTTGTCCCTCTTGATCCTTGGAAATAAATATGACTCAGCAATCTCTTGACGATAAATATATGCTCATGGCGCTCCGCCTTGCGGCAAAGGCCCAGGGCAGGACAAGCCCGAACCCAATGGTGGGCGCCGTTGTTGTGCGGGAGGGCGTGGTCATCGCGAGAGGCTATCATCGAAAGGCCGGCGAGCCCCATGCCGAGGCCATTGCCCTGGCCAAGGCCGGAGAAGCGGCCCGGGGAGCCACTCTCTACGTCACCCTTGAGCCGTGCACCCACACCGGCAAACGGACCCCGCCCTGCGCACCCCAGGTGGTCCAAAGCGGAGTGGCACGCGCGGTCATAGCAATGACGGATCCGAATCCAAAAGTGGCAGGCGGCGGTGTGAAGGCTCTGCAGGGCGCCGGAATCGAGGTAAGTACCGGTGTGCTCGAGGCAGAGGCGAAGAAGCTGAACGAAGCCTACGCCAAACATATTCTGAAAGGCATGCCTTTCGTGACGCTCAAGATCGCCCAGACCCTGGATGGCATGATCGCCACGGCCTCGGGCGAGTCGAAATGGATTACCGGCGAGGAAGCGCGCAGGGAAGCCCATCTGCTGCGCGACGGGAATGACGCGATCCTTGTGGGGATCAACACGGTCCTGAAGGACGATCCGGCGCTGACCACCAGGGTCCCGAAAGGCCGCGACCCCCTTCGGGTGATCGTGGACAGCAGGCTTCGCATCCCGCTGAAGGCAAAGGTGCTTACCCAGAGCTCATCGGCTCCCACGATTATTGCTGCCCTTGCCCGGGCGCCGAAGGCGAAGCAACTGGCCCTTCAGCGGGCGGGCATCGAGGTCATCATTGTAAAGGAAAAAGAGGGCAGGGTAGATCTCCGGGACCTGATGAAGCGGCTCGGCAAACGCGAGGTTACGTCTGTTCTGATCGAAGGCGGGTCAGAGATCAATGCGTCAGCCCTGAAGGCCGGCATCGTTGACAAGGTGGTCATCTTTGTCGCGCCCATGCTTCTGTCAGGCAGGGATTCGGTCAGCAGCATCGGTGGTGCGTCGCCGGCAAGGCTCAGCAATGCCGTGAAACTGCGGGATATGACAATGCGTCAGGTCGGGACGGATCTGATGATCGAGGCCTACGTGGCGCGGTGAAGCACTTCGTCGGGGTGTGCCATCGTAAGGGCGACCATGGTCGCCCTTCTTCTGCGGGGCGGGCATGCCCGCCCCTACGAGTCAACCTCCCGCAGGTTCCCCAGTGCCGACAGTATCAGTTCAGGAAGGGCCGGATGGATATGCATGGCACGGCCGATGGACCAGAGGTCCAGGTCATTGGCCATGGCATTCACTACTTCCTGGATCAGGACCGATGCCTGGGGCCCGATGAGGTGAAATCCCAGGATCTTGTCGCTTCCCTTCTTCACGATGGCCTTGGCAAAGGATTCCTGCGCCATCATCGCCTCTCCGCGGGCCACATCGTCATATCGCGCCATCCCCACGAGGACATTGCTTCCGCCGAACTTCTCCACGGCCTGTGCTTCCGTCAACCCCACTGATGCGATCTCGGGCCAGGTGAAAACAGCATGGGGCACGGTCAGGTAGTCCAGCTTCGCTTTCTTGTCGTGCAGGGCGTTGTGCCACACCAGCGTCGTCTCCCGGTTCGCCGCGTGTTTGAACATTTTTTTGCCGATGGCATCGCCAAATGCCCAGATGTTCCTGGCCGATGTCTCGAAATATTCATTCACCGTGATGTACCCGCGCTTGTCGGTCTTGATACCGCTTTTTTCCACCTGCAGGATATCGGCATTCGACGTTCTTCCTGCTGCGATCAGGACCTGCTGCGCTGTGAGCGACTTCTCGCTGCCTGAGCCGCGGTCCAACGCTGAAACAGCGAGTACGCTTCCCTCCCGGCGTATCTCAGAAACGTCCGTGTTCGTATGGACCTCCATGCGCTGCGATAGCGCCTTCTTCAGTGACTCCGATATCTCCGGTTCCTCTTCAGGCACCAGTCGTTCGTTTCTTTGCACCAGCGTCACCTTCGTACCCATGGCAGAGAAGAAGTGGGCAAACTCCACGGCAATATAGCCGCCGCCGATGATCAGCAGGCTTTCGGGCAGTTCTGTGAGTTCGAGAACACTCTCGTTTGTCAGGTACGGGACCAGATCGAGGCCCTTGATCGACGGCAGGAACGGGCGGGCGCCTGTCACAATGAATATCTTGTCGCCCTTGATCTGCTCCTTGCCGACGGCAAGGGTGCGGTTGCCCGTGAAATGGGCTTTCGTTTCATAGAAGTCGAGGGACTCGGTGCTCGTAATTCCTTTTCGCACGCGGTCCCGTCCTGCCCGGACCTTGGTGCGCATGCGTTCCATGATTGCGGAGAAATCGATGCTGGTGACAGAGGCGGTGATACCGAACTTCTGTGCTTCTTTGATCTCCATGATCCTATCCGCCGGATAGGCAATGAGCTTGGTGGGGATTCAGCCGACATTGAGACAGGTGCCGCCTGCAGGACCCTTGTCCACGAGAGCTGTGGTGAGGCCGTGGTTCAAGGCATTCTCCACGATCTGGCCGCCGCTTCCTGAGCCGATGACGATGATGTCATAGGTTTTCATGTGCCATTCCTTTCCGGTGATGCATAAGATCGTATCTGACATGCTTCCCCGGCATGTTTGCCGTCCGGGGAAAGCATCGCGGTCCGTTGCGTTGTTGGCGCCAGCTTCCATTATAGTATATAGCGCGGAGAATACGGAACAAGAAAATCAAGGCAGTATGTCCATATTTTGGTAGTTTTATTCCGCCGAAAGACAATGTGGCTTATTCTGTGAGCTGTGGTCGCAGAAAAAATGATAGATATTGACAAGGCTATGCTTCTATGATACTCTTTATTACGTTGCATTCAAGCAAGCAGCTTCGTTCTCTTTTCTCTGATCACTTTCCCCAGTCATTGTTCTTGTATCGGTTGTGAAGCAGACGATATTTTTTGGTGTACATTTTCGACGTGAGGAGGATGGATATGAAAAACAGAAGCGTTGTGTATCTTATGGTGATCCTTGTGGCAAGCATCTTTACCCTCTGGGGCTGTCCGAAGAGTGCCGATACGACGGCTGTGCCCGAAGCGCCGACCGCTCCCACAGCCGCACCGGAGCCTGTTGAGGACACACCGGTAGAGCGTGCCGCACCGGTGCGGGACAAGCTCGAAGCGGTCTATTTCGATTTCGACCAGTCCTTTATCCGCAGTGACGCGAAGTCCGCCATCAAGGAGAATGCCGAATGGCTCAAGGCAAATCCCAAGGCCGATATCCGGATCGAAGGAAACTGCGATGAGCGCGGGACCATCGAGTACAACCAGGCCCTCGGTCAGCGCCGCGCACAGGCCGCCAAGAAGTATCTGACGGACCTGGGGATCTCCGGCGGCCGCATCTCGCTCATCAGCTACGGCAAGGAAAAGCCGGTCTGCAAACAGAGCAACGAGGACTGCTGGCAGGAGAACCGTCGTGGAGACTTTGCAGTCGTAAAGTAGTTACGTTTGCTTCCTGATTCGGCGTGGAGATGATGCTGGGCCCGAGGCCTTAGCCGATCCACGCCGAGTCTTTTACCATTCCAGCGCTTTTGACGGCAGGAGCGTACTGTCCTGTATATCATGCGAGGGGCCTTCCTGGCCTGCTGCGGGGTCATCAGACCTTTATGAAAAATACTTTTTACCCTTCCATAGCGCTGGTGCTTCTTCTTTCGGCCTGCGCCCCTCAGGCGGAGCTTGTGAGGACGCGGTCGGATATGGCCGGCCTGGGAGGCGATGTCAAAACGCTGAAGTCCCATGTTGCTGATCTGCAGAAGCGGCTCGAACTGCTCGAGGCGAACGTCCAGGGGACCGTGGACGCCCAGAAGGTCATGGCCGACTACGGCGCCAAGTTCGACCAGTTCACGACGGATATGCAGCTCCTGCAGGGAAAGCTGGAAGAGAACAATTTCCGTCTCTCTGAACTGAATCAGAAGCTTGACGATAAGGGTTTCAAGATAGCCGAGCTCGAATCAAGGCTTGCAGAGCTTGAAGCGAAGGTAAATCCGCTCACCGGAGAAACCTCGTCCGAAACGGGAAAAAAATCTCCAGCAGAAGCTGGTCTTGAGCCTTCAGAGGCATACCGCCAGTCAAAAGCGGATTATGATAAGGGCAACTTCGAGCTCGCCATTGCCGGTTTCCGAAACTATCTGAAGCAGTTCCCCACTTCCAGCCAGGCAGATAATGCCCAGTATTGGATAGGGGAATCCCTCTACGCCCGGAAGGAATACGACAAGGCCATCGATTCTTTTCAAAAGATGCTGAAGGACCATCCCAAGAGCGGGAAAGCGCCGGCAGCCAAGCTCAAGATCGGGTATTCCTATCTGAACGAAAAGAATACGGCAAAGGCAAAGGAATATTTGAACCGGGTCGTCCGGGAGCATCCAGCATCGAACGAGGCTGATCTGGCCCGTGAAAAGCTGAAGAAGATCGGCAAATAGCCGGGGAACCATTTCCGGCAAGGGGCCTTCATCACCTATCTCTGCATCCTTACAACAAACTTCTTGCGGCAAATCATCGTCTATCGCATTCAATTCCAAGGTACCATCAGGCACCGTATGCTTACAGCATGCTGTAGGAAATACTACACCTTCTGGAGCAGGCGCTCCAGCCCTGTGTCCACCGTTGATCTTTCCCGTATATAACATGCTGATTAATAAATGAATATAGCTTGTTTTGCTCTGGCCCCTGCGTTGCAATATCCCCACGCAGGAGGTGAAAGCCAATGAGGATCACTGCTTCCATCATGGTAATCACTGTTGCCGGTCTGTTTCTCGCAGCGCCTTCTTTCGAAGCGGAAACGCAGAAAACGGCACAGGCCGACGAATCCCTGCGGCGAGGCGAGAGCCAGCCGACCCTCGATCCTGCCACGTTCGGGGATCTGCGAGTCCAACAAGCCTATGAGGCTGCAAAGGCGGTCCCCTGGGTCCTGGACAGCATTTATTGCTTCTGCCAGTGCGAAGATTTTTTCAATCACAAGAGTCTGCTGAGCTGCTATGTGGACGACCATGCTGCTGGCTGAGAGATCTGTATCGGGGAGGCCCTGAGGGCCTTCGAACTGTACCAGAAGGGTCATTCCGTGCGTGAGATCCGAGATACGGTGGAGCGCGAATGGGCAAAACTGCTGAAGCGGCCGGCGCCGGCCCATGAACACCAATGACTACCTGGGCGGGCATGACTGCCCCTGCTCGCTTTTGTACGCCGTTTCCTAGAGTTTCAGCGCCTTCCTCCGTATCCGTCTCGCATCAATAAGATGTATGACAGGCCCGCCCCGGATTCAATAAAGATCGGACACGGGTCCCGCACCTTTGCCAATAGTAGTGGACGCAGGACTCTCGCCCGCCCCGGATCAAATACTACTATGATGCGGGCCGGGGAAACGGAGCCGGGGGAGCGCGGGCGGCAACTGTCGGTTCCGGACTGCGCCGCCCCTGAGCGGGGCCTGTTCGGATTGAGGATAAGAGCCAATGACAAAACAAGGCATCATATTCTTTATACTATTTTTCTGGCTGCCCCTCTTTGCCTGGTCGCAGGATACGGCGATCACCCTCCGGGAACTGGAGCAGGAGGCGCTGGCGAACAATCCCGAGATCCGGATGGTCCATGCCAGGACCGAGGCTGCCGGGGAAACGGCAACACTTGCCGCGGCCATGCCTGATCCCATGATCGGCGCGGCCATCAGGAACATCGGATGGTTCAATAACATTACCGTCGGCGAGGAGCCGATGAGCCAGGCCGGGATCATGCTGACGCAAGAGATCCCCTTTCCCGGCAAGCTGGCAACCATGGGTAGGGCTGCGCGCCACAAGGCCGAGCAGGAAGGGGAGATGGAGCGCGAGACGAGGCTTCGGGTGCTGAGCAGCATACGGGCCGCCTATTATGATTATTACCTTGCCTGGCGGTCGGCGGAGATACTGGAGCAGAACAAGGAGATCATGAAGAACTTCCAGCGGGTCGCCGAGACACGCTATGCCACCGGGCAGGGCATCCAGCAGGATGTAATCCGCGCCCAACTCGAGGTGTCCATGCTGATCGAGAAGATCGCCATGGAGGAGCAGAAAAAAGAATCGCAGCGCGCCACGCTGAACAGTCTGGCGGGCCGCGACCCCGCCGCTTCCCTCGGCAGGCCCGCGGACAGGCCTTCAGCACAGTTCGGCCGCGACTATGGTGAGCTCACTGAGCAGGCGAGGCTCCATTCTCCCCTGATCCGCGCTAAGGAACGGATGGTTCAGCAAGGGGAGCAGGAACTGTCGCTCAGCCGCAGGGAATTCCTGCCGGACATGGTATTTTCAGCCGGATGGTTCGATCGGGGTGACATGACGGACATGTGGGAGGCGAGCATCATGTTCAAGGTGCCGCTCTATTTCTGGAACAAGTCAACGGGCGTGAGGGCGGCGAAGTCCGCGCTCTGGGCGGCACGGTATGACCACGAGGCGTCGAAGCTCATGGTCGCCGCGAAGATGAAGAACCTGCATACGATGGCCGCTACGTCGGAACGCCTGCTCCGTCTCTATGAGGCCGCTATTCTTCCCCAGGCGCGGCTTGCGATCCAGTCGGCCATGACCAGCTACCAGGTGGGGAAAGTGGATTTCCTGGCTCTCCTTGAGAGCCAGACGCTGCTGCTCCGGTACCAGATCGCCTACGAACAGGAGATGGTGAACCTGAATAAGACGGTTTCGATGATCGTGGAGATCGCGGGGCATGAAGGGATTGAGAGCAATGAGAATTAACTCGACCATAGGATCGTTCGCGAAGATCGCACGGGTTCTTTTCCTGGTCCTCGCCGCCCCCGGGGCTTTCGGCCAGGACAACACCGGGCATAAGGGTCATGATTCCCCGTTGCCTTCGAAGGTTGCGCCTGAAGCTTCGGGGGCGCCTTCGGCACCTGCGGGCAAAGCAGCAGCAAAGCCGGAGAAGACGGAACCCGCGCCACCGACCATCACCCTCTCCCAGGACAAGGTGCAGCTCATCGGCGTGCGCACAGCACCAGCAGTTTCGCGTTCCCTCGCAAAGCAGATCCGCACTGTCGGCAAGGTCGATGTGGACGAGACCCGCCTTGCCTACGTTAATACGAAGATCTCAGGCTGGGTCACGAAATTGTACGTCGATTACACGGGAAAGCAGGTGGTGAAAGGGGAGCCGCTCCTG
>MHDZ01000071.1 GCA_001805055.1 Nitrospirae bacterium GWC2_57_13 | reverse complement strand
GTACTGGGCGTGGTTCGTGTCCTGATACTCATCGATCAGTATGTGATGAAAGAGCTCCTGGTAATGGGCCAGCACGTCCTGATGCCGTTCGAGAAGCCGTACGGTAAGCATCAGCAGATCGTCGAAATCCAGCCCGCCGGCCTCCTGCAGGCGCTGCTGGTACAGGTCGTAGACACGGGCTGTTGCCTCGTCGAAACCGAACCCCGCGTTCTTTGCCCCGAACTGCTCACTGTCCGTCAGGTTGTTCTTAAGGCTGCTGATCCGTGTCGTTATGGCCCGGGGTTGATAGCGCTCCGCGTCGATCCCCAGGTCCTTCATGCAGGTCTTGATGAGCGAGGAACGGTCGGTCTCGTCGTAGATCACGAACTGTTTTTTGTACCCCAGCCGGTCGATGAACTGCCGCAGGATCCTGACGCTGGATGAATGGAACGTGCTGATCCAGAGGCCCGAGAGGGACATCTGCAGCAGCCGCTCCACCCGCTCACGCATCTCATTCGCCGCTTTGTTCGTGAACGTCACGGCCAGGATGTTTCCCGGCCGCACGCCCCGTTCGCGGATCAGATGGGCGATGCGGTGCGTGATGGCGCGGGTCTTGCCGCTCCCCGCGCCGGCAAGGATCAACAGCGGCCCCTCGCCGTGCAGGACAGCCTCCCGCTGGGGAGGGTTGAGATCTTCGAGATAATCCATAGGGTTTAGTTCGGATTGCGGCGTGTGGAATGCGGAATAAAAAACGAACAGGCCAAAAAATACAAACTCCGCACTCGTCACTCCGCACTCAGCACTCGTCTCACTCCACCGTCACGCTCTTGGCAAGGTTCCGGGGCTGGTCCACGTCCGCGCCGCGCAGTACGGCGATGTGATAGGCCAGTAATTGCAGCGGCACGGTCATGAGCAGCGGCATGAGCAGGTGGTTCGTCGCCGGCGTCATGAGGACATGGGTCGCTGATTTGCCGATCTCTTCGTCGCCTTCCGTTGCCACGGCGATCACGATGCCGCCGCGAGCCTTTACCTCTTCGACATTCGAGAGGATCTTCTCATACACGCCGTTCTTCCCTGCCAGCACCACAACGGGCATATTCTCATCGATAAGCGCGATCGGCCCGTGCTTCATCTCGCCGGCAGGATACCCCTCTGCGTGGATATAGGATATTTCCTTCAGCTTGAGCGCCCCTTCGAGCGCGATCGGATAGTTGGGGCCCCTGCCAAGGTACAGAAAGTCGGTGGCGCGGAAAAAGTTCTTCGCGACCTGCTCGACAGCGTCATTGTCCTCGAGGCACCGCTCAACCAGCACGGGGATGTGCACCAGGTCTGCCAGCATCTTCCTGACTTCAGCCGCCCCCATCCGTTCACGCAGAATGGCATAATGCAGGGCAAAGATATAAAGTGCCGTGAGCTGCGCAGTAAAGACCTTTGTTGATGCGACACCGATCTCGGGGCCCGCGTGCGTATAGATCACACCGTCGGCCTCGCGGCTCACCGTGGAGCCGACGACATTGCAGATGGCGATCACCGTGGCGCCGCGCTTTTTTGCCTCACGCATCGCCGCCAGCGTGTCAGCCGTCTCACCCGACTGGGTCATCGCAATGAACAGGTCATCCTTGCCGATGAGGGGGCCACGGTATCTGAACTCGGACGCGATATCCACCTCCACGGGAATGCCGGCCAGTTCTTCGATCATGTACTTGCCCGCCAGACCCGCGTGCCACGATGTGCCGCACGCAACGATGAAGATCTTCTTCATCGCCTGAAACTGCTCCTGGGTAATACCGATCTCCTCAAGATGGACGGTTCCCGTCTCCTGGGAGATCCTTCCGCGGATCGTGTCCATGATGGCCCGGGGCTGCTCATGGATCTCTTTCAGCATGAAATGGCGATACCCGCCCTTCTCGGCCATGACGGGGTTCCACATGACCTTGGTGATGTCCCGTGAGATATCATTGCCCGAAAGATCGGTGATGCGCACGCCGTCCCTGCTCAGTACGGCCATTTCGTCGTCATTCAGGAACAGCACGTCGCGCGTGCGGTGAAGAATGGCCGGGATGTCCGAGGCGAAATAGTACTCACCCCGTCCCAGTCCGATCACGAGCGGGCTGCCTTTGCGGGCGCCGACAATGACGTCGGGACTGCGGCTGTCAATCACGGCAATGGCATAGGCGCCTTTCAGGCGGCCTGCTGCTTCCCGGACCGCCTGCTCCAGCGGCATGCCCTGTTGCGCGATACTGTCGATCAGATGGGCGATCACCTCGGTGTCCGTCTCCGACGTGAAGGTCCGTCCCTGGGCCATCAGTTCTTTCTTCAGGCTCATAAAATTTTCGATGATGCCGTTGTGTACCACCACCACCGTACCGGCGCGGTGCGGATGCGCGTTTTCCTCTGACGGACGGCCATGGGTCGCCCACCGCACATGGCCCACGCCCACGACGCCCGTGAGCGTCTCTCTCGCCAGGATCGCCTCCAGATTCTGAAGCTTTCCAACAGCCCGCCGTATCTCCAGACCGTCGCCCTGGATCAAGGCTATCCCTGAAGAATCATAACCCCGGTACTCAAGCTTCTTGAGGCCTTCGATCAGGATGGGGACCGCGGGTTCCTTGCCTATATAGCCGATGATGCCGCACATACGTCGCTACGCTCCGATCATAATAAATTCCACAGTTCAAATCACAAAGTCCAAATAATATCCAAATAAAAAAAAGCAAAGTTCAATAAGTTGTATTATTTATGCTTGGTGCTTGGAACGTATTTGGAATTTGAAAGTTGTTATTTGGGCTTTCCATCTATTTTCTGTTTCATCTTTCTTCTTCTGGCTGCGAAGCCCTCGCGGATCTCCTGAGGGGCCCGGCTGACCCCCAGGGCGTCAGGCGGCACGTCGCGCGTGATCGTTGCTCCGGCCGCAATGAGCGCGCCCGCGCCGATACGGACCGGCGCCACGAGCTGGGCATCGCTCCCGACGAAAACATCATCGCCGATCTCCGTGCGGTGTTTCTCGAACCCGTCATAATTGCAGGTGATCACTCCGGCGCCGATATTCACACCCTTCCCCACCGTTGCATCGCCTATATAGGAAAGATGGTTCACCTTGCTTCCCTCGCCGATGATGGACTTCTTTATCTCAACAAAGTTGCCGATCCTCGCCCGGATGCCGATATCAGATCCCGGCCGCAGGTGCGCGAAAGGCCCCACAGATGCGCCGTCGGCCACGGTGCTCTGCTCGATAACGCAATGGTCCTTGATCGTGACGGTGCTGCCGATGACGCTGTCCGTGATCCGTGTGCCGGGATAGATGTCACATCCCTGCCCCACAGAGGTAGCTCCTTCGATACGAACGCCGGGATAGAGCGTCGTGTCAGTTCCGAGAACAACATCGGTCCCTATGAAGACGCGATCAGGTTCCGGCATAGTGACGCCCGCCAGCATCCAGCGGCGGTTCGTACGCTGTCGGAGCACGCCCTCGGCCAGGCTCAGATCATACCGTGTGTTCACACCCAGCACTTCCAGGGGATCCGGGGCGATGAGGGCGGCCGTGGTATGCCGCAGTTTCCGCGCCGCAGCAACGGCATCGGGAAGATAGTATTCTCCCTGGGCGTTCTTGTTTCCCACCGATGCCAGGGCTGAAAGGAGGAACTTTCCATCCACACAATAGACGCCGGCGTTCACTTCTCGGATCTTTTTCTGGGCAGCCGTGGCGTCCTTTTCCTCGACAACGCGCATAACCATCGCTCCCGTCCGGACGATCCGTCCGTATCCGAAGGGGTCCTGTACGCTCGCCGTAAGCAGCGTGATCGCCGCCCGTTTCTTTTCATGGATGCTGAGCAGGGACCTGAGCGTGTCAGGCATGATGAGCGGCGTATCGGCACAGAGAATGAGCACCGGTCCAGAAGCCGCCTCGATCGCCGTGCGCGCCTGCAGTACGGCGTGGCCCGTACCGAGCTGCTCGCTCTGGATCGCAGTCTGTATTCCTGGTCCGGCGGCTGCCGCACTGACGGCCTCAGCCTGATGCCCCACGACAACAACGATCTTTTCCGGGTCCAGCGACGCGACCGTATCAAGCACATGACGAACAAGAGGCTTTCCTGCCAGGGGGTGGAGCGCTTTGGCTAGGCCGGATTTCATGCGTGTGCCGAGTCCTGCTGCAAGAATGACAACGGTGGGTTTCATACCGCGCCCCCTGCAGCGGGATGATGCGCCCTGCGCACTGTCGCCAGGACCATGGTAAGGAGGGCCAGGAAGACGATACCAGATCCCGGGTCAGGGCGTCCGATGAAGCTCGCGGGCAGGTCCGTACAGATGCCTTTGAAGGCACTCATGAACGCTTCAGGCACGGAACAAGATGCCCATGCCGAAAGGACGATGAGAAGGCCGACAAAGAAGTTTTTTTTGAATAGATCCCTGACCTGTGTCACAGAACGTATATTACTGATTTCACTGGGATGTTGCAAGCTTTTTTTCCCGGGAAGGTGGTCGGAAAACATTTGCTGCGCGGGATGAAGCGAAGGCTGCCGGCAGACACTACAGCACGGCCGCCGGCGCGGGAAGAACAGGGGTGGGAACGACGGGCTGGAGACCAGGGGCTTTCACTGACGACCGTCAAGTACTTCCCGGATCTTCCATCCCAGCATGGATGAAGTAAAGGGTTTCTGGATGAACGACATGCCTGAGTCAAGTACGCCGCCGTGGGTGATGGCGTTATCCGTATAGCCCGAGGTGAAAAGCACCTTCAAGCCCGGCAAAAGGGACTGGGCCTTTTCTGCCAGTACCTTTCCGCCGATGCCGGGCATCACCACGTCGGTGAACAGCAGGTCCATCTTTGCCGATCGCTGCGACAGCAAGCGCAGGGCATCCTCGCCGCAGGACGCGGTTACCACCAAATAGCCGAGACCCTCCAGCATCTGGGACGCAATGGTGCGGAGTCCCTCATCATCCTCCACAAGAAGGACCGACTCAGTGCCTTTCGGCACTTTTCTCGCCCGCTTTCTTCCTACGACATCTGCATCGCCCTCGGCGAGCGGCAGATAGATCTTGAAGGTCGTGCCCCTGTCCGGCTCGCTATATACCATGATATAGCCGTCATGCTGCTTCACGATACCGTAGACCGTGGAGAGCCCCAGTCCTGTCCCTTTGTCCATCCCCTTGGTCGTGAAAAAAGGCTCAAAAATGCGGCCCGTTACATCGCTCGTCATGCCGCTGCCCGTGTCCGATACGGCGATCATCACGTAGGTGCCCGGTTTGGACCCGCGGTGATTGAGAACATAATAATCATCAAGCTCGACATTTGCCGTCTCGATTACGAGCTTCCCGCCTTCGGGCATGGCATCACGCGCGTTCACGGCAAGATTCATCATTACCTGCTCGATCATGCCTGGATCGGCCTTGACCCGTCCTAAATGCTCAGCCTGCACGGCAAGGAGTTCCACGTCCTCACCGATGACCCGTTGCAGCATCCGGTCCATATCGGCAATAACAACGTTCAGGTCGAGCACCCGGGGCTCAATGATGCGCTTTCGGCTGAAAGCGAGCAGTTGGTTCGTCAGGTTCGCAGCACGTTCTCCTGCGTCCAGAATGCTCTGCATCGCCACACGGTCGGGCCCGTTGGAAGGCGCCCTGTTCAACAGCATCTCGCTGTACCCGATCACCACATTCATCAGATTATTGAAATCATGGGCGATCCCGCCCGTCAGTCTTCCCACGGTCTCCATTTTCTGCGACTGCAGAAAAAGCGTTTTGAGGTGCTTCAGCTCTGTCACGTCACGGATCGTCTCCACGACAAGCGATACCTGGCCGCCGTTCATAACAAGCGGTGAAGCCGACACCTCGACCTCGTAGCGCTCGCCGAACTGACGGTAATGCGTATGCACACAACTCCGCCGTTTTCCCGTATCAAAGGCATACCGGACCGGACAGGGATGGTCTCCGGTGTCGGGACAGGGAGTGGTCCGTCCGTGCGATACGGCATAGCAGGGCTTCCCGAGCACATCATCGCGGCTTCTGCCGGTGGCTTTCAGATAGTTGTTGTTCAGATCGCGAACAAGAAAATCACGGTCTATGACCAGCACGCTCTCATGTCGGCTTTCGACGATGCCCTGGTAGTAGCTGCGCTGGTCGGTAAGCGATTGCTCCATGCGCCGGATCATGGAGCGA
Source organism: Nitrospirae bacterium GWC2_57_13 (assembly GCA_001805055.1). Classification (GTDB taxonomy): domain Bacteria; phylum Nitrospirota; class UBA9217; order UBA9217; family UBA9217; genus GWC2-57-13. The sequence continues at coordinate 22,341 of MHDZ01000071.1, read as the reverse complement.
TAGGCATAATATCCTGCAGTTCCTGACAGAGAGAGGACGAGTAACTGAGCAGCAAAGAGGGAGGTCGGTACATCGTACCAGAGAAAAGCCGCTGCAGAAATTAAGAAGAGCAGAAGCAGCGCAGCGAACGCAGGAAGAACCGTTCGCGCAAAGAATATCTTCTGCGCGGCATCCCGGGCCGCTTGCATCGTGCCCTTGTCAGATTCTCCAAACGCCTGCTCAGCCATATAGTTGTCCAAACCGCATAGACGTTTTATTATAGCCTATTAGGACTGCGGACGCGCAACTCCTCGTAATGTATGACATTGCATAGCGCGAACAGGCCAGACAATTCATCACTAAGACTACTATAGTATCATCAAGACAGTCAAACAAGAAATGCAGAACAGTTGCTATTTAGAGTTAACTAATTGACAAATAAGGATAATAGTGCTATTTTAAAATCAATTATTGGGTAGTGCTCCGATAAAGCCAAACCTTCTGCGAAGAAGGGACGGAAAGCAACGGGTCTTTATGAGCTTAAAGACGGCCGGGCTGCCGAAGGATCATTCCAGAGGCGGTTCGGCCTTTCTTATTGAAATGTTTTTTTGAAAAAAATCGCAATTTGCAATGTTCAATTCCGCTGTATGCGGGTTAGGGAGGTGACGTTATGAATATCAAAATTTCCGTGCGCCAGGTATTGCAGGCAAAAGGCGGGGGGTACTGGTGGATTGCGCCGCAGGCCATGGCCTTTGAGGCCCTCGAGATCATGGCCGAAAAGGACGTGGGTGCGCTCTTGGTCGTCGACAACGGCAAGCTCGCCGGCATCTTCTCAGAACGGGACTATGCGCGGAAGGTAATTTTAAAGGGCAAGGCTTCGAAACAAACCCCGGTGGGCGAACTGATGACCACGCCGGTGATCTGCGTAGGTCCGGAACAGACTATCGAAGAGTGCATGGCGCTCATGAGTGCAAAACGGGTGCGCCACCTTCCCGTCCGGGAAAAAGGCGGGCTCATCGGCGTCGTAAGCATCGGTGATATCGTCAACACCATCATTGCCGAGCAGGATGCAACGATCCGTGATCTGGAGAACTACATCTGGGGAGGAGAATTCGAGCAGGCTCCTGTTCATCAGCTGTGACCTCAGCCAAGGGAAAAATTTCCTGATGCCACGGCAGTCCCGCCCGCTTTGGTGCAGGACTCAATCGACTGAGGCGTTTCACCAGGTGTTATAGGGGGTACCGTCGAGGGCAACCAGAGGGCTTGCGCTGTGCACATCGAATATCCCGCCCTCTTCCCCCTCGAAGGCCACGGTGATCCAGTCCGGCAGCCGGGTAATGGGGTCTTTCGGTATGCCGCGCAGATAGCTGCGCGTTCGGTCATCGGCGCTTACGAGCGCTTCAAGGTCCTGAGGATATGAGCCGTTGTCTGCGTAATACTGATCAATGGCATCGCGGATCTGGAAGAGGTTCTCCTTCAGCACCGTTTCATCGGCCTTGATGATGCTGCGCTTGAGGCTCGGCTGGGCAATAGTCAGCAGGATGCCCATGATGGCGAGCACGACCATAAGCTCAATGAGCGTGAAGCCAGCCTTCAGCCATGCTTTTCTTTTCTTCCCGTCCCTCTTCATCATCTGCACCAATCACCAGGTACTGTATTTCGACCCGTCCAGCCCTATTGCCTCGCTCTGCGAATAGACGTCATACACGTTGTCGCCGCCCCACTGGGTGGAATCAGGCTCGTCGGAATAGGACCGGAGGCCCCAATTGTTCGGATTGTCGGGATCTTCGAGCTCCTTCATGGGGTCCCGGGGAATGCGGCGAAGATACTTTTTCACCTTGTCCACGGCGCCTGCCAGCTTCAGCGGCTCCATCAGCTGCTCCAGCGACTCCGGATAGTTTCCCCGCTCGGCCTGGCAGTACCCCTCGAGCTTTGAAAGCACATTGGCGTCGCAGTCCTTCCTGAACTCGTCCAGCGTCGTCCGGATGATGCGAAGATTTCTACGCAGCTCGGCCTCCTTCACACGCTTGACGCTCATCTGCGACAAGGGCATTGCCGCAGCGGCAAGGACCGACAGGATCGCGATCACCACGAGCAGCTCGACAAGAGTGAGTCCCCGCGTTGCAGAGCGCTGCAGGGCCGTCGTTCCATCAGATGTTTCGCGCGTCGTCTTCACTGCCTTACTGAACAGCCACCTTCCCTGAGGCATTGGCGTTCATCTGCTCCCTGTTCGCATTCCTGAGCTTGCCCGAGGCGCTCAGGGAACCGGAACCCTTGGAGCGCCCCTGGAAGAGGAGCGTGAACAAGCTTCCGGCGCCGTCCACACCACCCACATCGCCGATCCGCGTCATGTAGATATCCACGGTGTTCGCCTTCTCATTGTGCGAGAAGAGAAAAGAGGTCTGCTGCCCGTCCTTCTTGAGCAACCCACCCTCGCTCGCCGTCTTGAAATCCAGCATGTCCTTGCTGTAGGAGAGCGTGATCATGGCCCCGTAGAGGTCTTTCACGTTGTCGGCCGTGATCTCGAACCGGACCTCCTGCCCCACGGCGGTAACGACCTCGGCAGGCCGGACCTCGAGCCGCGCAGCAGCAACAGCAGCAGGCGCTTCAAGCGTCTGGGGTTCCGCTGGTTCCTGTTTTGCCATCACGTCCAGGATCGCTGTCTTTTCCGGCGTCTTTGTCCTGCCGATGGACGTGAGAAAAAGCGGCTTCGTGTCGTACGATTCCTCGGTCCCGGACCAGAAGCTCTGGACCTCGCGGTCCGGCAGCTCCAGGCCGCGTACGATATTCGGCGTAATCGACATGAGAATATCGGTCTTCACTGTGCCGTCATCGCTCGACGAAAAAAGCTTCCCGATGAGAGGGATATCGCCAAGGATCGGGATTTTAATGCGGCCCTTCCGCTCCTCGTCCTTGATCAAACCGCCGATGATCACTGTTTCGCCGTCACGGAGATTCAGCACGGTATCAGTATTTCGCGTCCCGAACCGGAACTGCTTCCCCCCATCACCGAACTCAAGGGCATCACCCAGGGTGCTGATCTCGAGTCCCAGCTTGAGGGTCACGGTATTGTTCAGGTGCACCGTGGGCTCCACGTTGACCTTGATGCCCACGTCCTTATACTCGAACGTCGAGACCACGGTCCCTACGGTCGTTGCCTGACTTGTCGAGGTCTGCACCGGGATCTTGTCGCCGATATGAAACTTCGCCTGTTTATTGTTCAAGACGCGCACCCGGGGGTTCGCCAGGGTCTTGGCATCCGAATCCTGTTTGATCAGGTTCACCACCACGCCCGGTAAATTCAGAAGCACGTTGTCCTTCGAAAGGTTCCTGAGATCCGCAAGGGTGAGGCCTCCCGTCGAGCTGGTGGAGGTGCTCTGAAGAGAGGCGCTCGCCGTGAGGGAATCGGTAAAATTCCACCCGTACTTCAGGCTCTTGGTCCGTGAGATCTCCAGGATCTCCACGTCCAGGATCACTTCGGCCTCCTTCAGGTCATTGGCGGCGATCACCTTGTCGATGAGTTTGATCTTTTCCGGCGTCTCGCGGACCGTGAGGGAGTTAAGCGGTTCGTTCACGTAGATCTTCTTGATCTCGAACATGGAGCGCAGCAGATTCACCATGTCCTTCGACTTGGCCGTGTTCAAATAAAAGGTCTTGACCACCAGGTCCTGGTACTGCTCCATCTTCGCCTTGGTCTTGGGAACAATGATGATCGTATCATCGCTGATCTTCTTCATGAACAGCTTGTTCGTTGACAGCAGCAGATTCATCGCCTGGTAGAAGGACACATCCTTGACAAAGACGGTCACCGGCTGGGCCCGCACTTCCTCATCGAAGAGAATGTTGATGCCCGACAGTTTGGCCAGAAGCTCAAAGGCCTCCTTGACGTTCGTGTTCTTGAAATTCAGGGTGATGGGCTTGTCCGATGAGAGCGTGAGAGCGTCCTCGGGTTCAGCGTCCCGCTTCTTCTGCAGCTTGTCGAGGGCCTCATGATATTTTGCGTTCTCCGGATCGAGATCCACGGATCGGTTCAGCTCAGACTGGGCCTCGCCGAGCCGCCCCAGGTCCGTGAAGGTCAGGGAGGCCCGGTAATGCTCCTCGGCCTGCTTCATGTCGAGCACCGCCTTCAGGGCGCTCTGGATCGCCGCGTTCGTGGGATTCAGGAAAACGGCAAGCTGCAGCTCGTTGACCGCCTGATCGAGCTTCCGCTCCTTCACGTAGTTGCGTGCCTTCTTGTAGTGATGGTTCGCCGCCGTCTCTTCTGCCCTGATCAGGGCCGAGCGATATTCGATATTCTGAGGGGAGCGCTGATTTGCCAGCCGGTACTCCTTCACGGCCATGTCCCATTCGCCGCGCTGAGAGAAACGCTCGCCCTGCTGATAGGAACGCGATGCCGTACAGCCGGCTCCGGCTATCAGCACGATGCCGGCAAACAACAGGAATACGATCTTCCTCATTCATCCCTCCCTGTAGTGCGGCCGGAGGCCGCGTTATGCTCTCAGCCATGACCCGATGATCAACGAAACCGCTGGAACGGCGGCGATGGCGCCTGCGGGTATTGCTGCGGCACCGGGGCTGCCGGCTGGGTCCCCTGCTCCGCGCCGCCTGACAGCTCTACACGCACCTCGACCCGGGTGATCGTGTCCAGCAGCACCACATAGTCCTTCGCCGCCTCTTTCACCGAATAGTTCCTGAGCACCCGGTCGCCGCTCTTTACGATGAACAGCTCTCCGTCCTTGGAAAGAAAAAGCGTATTGTCCTTGTCCGTGAGATAGCCGAGGAACCGGAACTTCGACAGGTCCGCCCTCGATGTCTCTTCAGCGATCTGCTCAGGCGTCTTCTCAGGTATCACCGGAAGAGGCGGAGCAACGGGCTGGGACAGGACGACCTTCGGTTTGGGCGCGGGATTCGCCATCCGGAACAGGTCCCTGGACACGCCTGGATATTTTTCGTGTTTTCGCTCGAGCAGTATCGCCAGGGGATCTTTTGAGGCAGCGTCCCTCACTGCCAAGCCCGTCCGTACCGGTGATGTGGCCACCGTCCCCCGCGGAAAGGCCAACTCTGCTGTTCTGCGCTCCTCGGGAGTCAGGAGACGCCAGACCAGGAGCAGGACGAACAGGGCAAGCAGGACATAGAGCAGCTTTTTTTTCTGTTCCGTCGTGAGCGCCATGGATGCCCTGCCTCAGTCTTCCTGTCCTTTGATATAGGTGATGAGCTTCAGGGAGAGCTTGACCCTCCCCTTGTCCGAATCAAGACCAACGTCCTGAATCCCTACATGCCGGCTCGAGGTCTCGAGAGTATACAGGAATCGCTTGACGCCAGCATAGCTTCCTTCAGCAGGAAAGGAAAAGGACACGCGTACAAGCGATCCCGTACCTGCAGCAGGGATCTCATACTTGACCCCTCCCACGGCAAGTCCGGAATTCCTGGCCTTCTGTACCAGGTCCTTGATCAGAAGCGGCATGTCATTTTGCGTCAGGATGCCTGCCTTGACCCCCTGGAAACCCTTCTTCTGCTGCTGAAACAGGACGGCCTCGGCGTATTTCTTCCGGAGAGCGTCGTGCTCCGCTGTCAGGCGCGCCTTTCGCGACGATGCCGGTGAGACCATCAGGAAAAAAAGGACCGCTAGCAGGCAGATGAACGCCACTGCCACGGCGGAAGCAATGCGAAGCTCCCTATTCTCCCGGTCCCGGGCGAAGCGCCGCAGCCACGACGGCACTTCCAGGTCCTTGATAGATCGCGGTAACATTGAACGAGATACGTCCCTTCTCTATGGACTGATTCTTCAGGAGCGGGTCCCTGAAGGACGACGATCTTTCGAGCCCCACCACGAGGTTACGGAGCGATTCGGGAGACTGGGCATGCCCATTCAGGGTCAGCGCACGGCTCTTGGGATTGTAATCGATATTGTCGAGCGCCACACCGAAGGGAAATATCTCCTCGATGCTGGTCAATAGCCTGGTCCAGGAAAACTGCTTTGACTCGACCAGTTCCTTCATGGACGCAAGCTCCGCAACGAACCGTTCGCGCTCCTGCACCACCGGCTGAAGCGTTTCGACGCGGGACGCTGCTTCTCGTACCTGCTCTTCCAGTTCCGCTGTCTGGGCGCGCAGCGAGATCGCGCTCCAGAGCATGATCACTGCAGCCAGGGCCAGCACCACACACCCCAGCACGAGCCCGGTCAGGACCCTCGCGATCAGCCGGTAGTTCCTGTTCGCAAAATTGAGGGAGATCATACGGTCCCTCCGGCGCCGAGCAGGGCCGCAGATACTACCGGCATGGCGGCATCACCGGCGGCATCACCGGCGGCAGCAACGCCGATCATCGGCGGCAGAACGCTAACGTCAATGGACAGCGACGACCTGACGCCCTCTGCGACAGCATCGAGCCCTGCGGCAGTGCCGGCAAGGAAAAGACGGTCCGCGCCGGACTGCTGCGCCCGGTCGCGATGGGTATAGAAATGGATCGAATCGCTTATCTCCCTGATAACACGCAGCCGGGAATCATCAGCAGCGGTGCGTCTCACTTCTTTCCACCGGTAAAAAAAGATGTTTTCCCTGTCAGCAACCATGGCAGAGATAGCATCGTCGGCGATGTAAGCAAAAGCAAAGGACTGAGGATGTTCATGAAGCAAGGTTGCGTAGTGGTCCATGGCGTGGAACGAGGAAGGTCCGATGGACCAGGGCTGAACGCCGAGGTCCGTCAGGAGCGATTCATACTGGGAGACCACGGCGGCTTTCGCTGCGCAGGCAAGCAGGGTATAGGGCCCTCCCTCCCTCCGAAAGACGCGGTAGCGAAGCACGGTCCCCGCCATATCAAAGGCAGCAGCTTTCTCGAGGCGCCAGCGAAGAAGCCGCTCGCGGTCAGCGGCCCTTGGTGGAAGTTCGTCGAATTCAAGGATATGGATGCGGAACACGCCGTCAGGAAGGCTGAGGGCGGCGCGGCGCGCATTGAAGCGGGACAAGCGGCCAAGGCAGTCACCCAGTCTGTCGGCCAGGACCTTGAAGTCAAGAATGTTGGGAACAGCATACTCTTCCTCTACAACTCCTTCAGGAAGATCCACTGTCTCAACGGCCAGCACGGATGATTGTGTGCCGCTTCTGGAAAGGACCGCCGCCCTGACAACGCGCGGTGTGATCTCCAACGCCAGGGTCGGTTTTTTCTCAAGAAAACGAAGCATTGCGTATATTAGCAAGGAGTTACAGCGAAGTCAATCGTTAGTTGCAGACAGGGACTGTCCCTATAACGAAGCGGCGTTACAACAGTATGCCGAGTCCCAGAAATATCTCGACACTGTAGAAGAACAAGATGGCAAGTCCCATCTTGAAATGCAGCTCGCGCGGCTGCAATTCAGCGCCCCTGATACGCCTGGACACGGCATAGGTTGCGCCCAGAAGCAGCACAATTACCATTCCGGTAAAAAGATGAGGCGGGTGCTCAAGCAAATTCCCCTTCCCGAACACCCCGACGAGTGCAAGACCCACGAAGAATCCCAGCGTTCCCAGTACAGCCAATACTGGACCTGCCTTCCGGTGGCGCAGCACTTCTACCTGGGGAAAGGCCCCTCCCTGCATCCTGCGCCGCCTGATCAAGAGGCCGAGGCATCCCTGATAACAAAAGAGCAGGAACATCAGCGTATTGTAGGACCCGTGAAGATATTTGAAATAGAGATGCAGTTCCCGGCCGGTCATGTTCACGTTCCCCTGACCCGCTGACCTCTCGCGCTACTCAACCACCACGAGCACGCCATGCATGCCTCGGTCCTTGTGGCTTTTGAAGAACAGAAAACGCTTTTCGCAGGTGAATTCATAGGTCCCTGCTTTTGTGGGCGTGAACTTGATGACCTTCGGTTCGGTAGTGATATCCACGGAGAAGTCGATGCCTGCTTCAGGCGCCTTGAGTTCAATGTCATGGGGCGTCATGCCTGCTTCGCGTTTCACCACCAGCTCCACGGGCACATCCTTTTTTACCGTGATGTGGCCTGGATCAAAAAAGTAGCCCCCTGCCTGCATCTCCACCCGCTGGACGCCGTCAGCGTCAATAACGGCCACAACTCTCTTCACCGGCTGCTCGGCGCCAGGCGCTGCGCCAGCAAGGAACATGGTCAGGAATACTGCGGAAATTGTAGATACGATGTATTTCATTGTCTGTCCTCCGTTTTGATTCGCGATGGCGAATAAGGGAACTGCCAAAAGATATGATTTCTGCTTCTTACGAAATCCTATAATAAGCGTACCACGGATTATTGATCGTTGCAAGGCAGCTCAATTAGGAAGGGGAGATACTGCAATGACAGGAAATACTGCTGTTTCGTAAGGAGAACGGGCAACGGGTACAATAACCTCAGGACGGCACTCTGCTTCCGCGATGCTATATAGCGGGGAGAGATATTTCCCTTTTGACTCAATCGCACCTTCGGCGGGGAAAACGAGCTAAGCTGTTACGTTCCTTGATAACGCTACGAACGTTCATTTTCGACGGATAACAGGAGCAAACCCTCAACTTCATCAAAGTGGCTGTCAAATGAACAAAGCGCTACTCCGTGCTTCATGGCATTGGCGGCTATCCAGATGTCATTCGTAGGAATGAGCCTTCCTTTTGCCTGCAGTTTCTTCACGATCAACATATAAAATTCGGCCGTTTCCAGGTCGTGCAGAAGCACTTCAACGCGGCCCGTGGCGAGAAACGCTTCGAACTCCCGGCGGTTCTTCTTTTCTCTGCTGCCGGGAGAGAACCCGGAAAAAAGTTCGGCAACGACTGCTATGTCCACGCCGATAAAATCGCAATCCTGGAACATCTCAACGACATTCACGTCATTGTTCTTGAATGCGGCGTATATGTTCGTGTCGATCGCGATGCGCCTCATTTCCAGACGTCCTCGTCGATTTTTTCGAAGATTTGAATGCTTTCAGAAAACACCTTCGTTTCTTCCTTGCTCCAGCCGCCTGCGAGCTTGTCCAGATCATGATACTTCCTGAATGCCGGTTTCTTCCCTATTCCCGTTACTTTTTTTAAGGCCTGCAGTATCCACTGATTCACGCTCAGGTCGTCCTGCTGCGCCTGGGACTTGATCACCCGGTCCAGTTCAGCGTCAATGCCTCGAATGGTAATGGTTTTCATGCCATCCCTCCTGACTGCATAATGTGACATCACTTTAATTATAATAAATGATGGCACATTGTCAACCCTTTTTCTGGGGTCACCCATTCAAAGGGCCTATAGGCTCATAGAGCCTATAGGCAGTTGCAAAACTTTAGGGACATCCTATAGTCCCCTAAGTCTTTCTTACAACCGGAGGGAGTTGCTGGGATGCGACTTTATCGAACCTAAAAAAATTTGTCAAGAATCATTTCAGGCCTATCCGACTCGTTTCAGTAAGACATCAAAAATGACCCGGCCCGGACAAGCATGAACATATAAAATCTCCCCCACCCCTCTTTATCAAAGAGGGGTGCTCCCTTTGGAACAGGGACAGTCGCCGTAAGACTGAAGGGGACTGTCCCTGTTTGCCCGCCACGATATGACGCGGAGACGGGTTCCGCATGATCTCATTTTTTTTGTAATTGTAATGAAATTGTAACATTCGTCCGGTATAACAGAATCATAAAACAACGAGAAAAAGGGAGAAAAAAATGAAGATCAAGATATTCGGGCTGGTCCTGGCGCTGCTGACAGCGCTGGTCCCGCTCCAGACAGCAGATGCAGCAGAAACCCTGAACGGCGCCGGTGCTTCCTTCCCCTACCCCCTCTATTCCGCCTGGGCCTATGCCTACCAGAAAGCAACAGGAGTTCGCGTCAATTACCAATCCATCGGCTCCGGCGGCGGGCAGCGCCAGATCGTTGAACGGACCGTGGATTTCGGCGCTTCCGACGACCCTGTCGCTCCTGCTCAGCTTAAAAAGGACACGCTGCTCCAGTTCCCTGCCGTGATCGGCGCCATCACTCCTGTAGTGAACCTTCCGGGGGTCAAAGACGGGCAGCTCCGCCTCGATGCAGAAGCGCTCTGCCGCATCTTTCTGGGCGAGATCAAGCGCTGGGATGATGCACGGTTGACGGCCATGAATCCCGGCCTGAAGCTTCCCGGTAAGGAGATCACGGTCATTCACCGCGCTGACGGGTCCGGCACCACGGCCATCTTCACCCACTACCTGAGCGAGACCTGCAACGCCTGGAAAACCAAGACCGGCGAAGGAAAGGCCGTCCAGTGGCCTGCGGGCATCGGCGGCAAGGGGAACGAAGGGGTCGCCAATTACGTCAAGCGGACGTCTCACTCCATCGGCTACGTGGAATTCGCCTACGCAAAGCAGAACAAGCTCGCATCGGTTTCGCTCAAGAACCGCGCGGGCAATTTTGTGGAGCCTTCCTTCGCGTCCTTCGAGAACGCCGCAGAGACTGCCGGCTTCGACGCCAACAAGGATTTCCACGCCTGGCTCACGAACGCGCCGGGCAAGAATGCCTGGCCCATCGCAGGGGCCACCTTCATCCTGCTTGCAAAGGAAAAGATTGACGTCAACAAAAAGACCATACAGTTCTTTGACTGGGCTTTTGAACAGGGCGACGACACTGCGCGCAAGCTGGTGTATGTCCCCCTTCCGCCGGCGCTGAAGAACAAGATCAGGGCCTACTGGAAGTCGAAGGGACTGTCCCCTTAGATTCCCGCGGGACTGTCCCTGTCTTCAGCAGTCCTGAATTTTCGCATGGGGTCAGAGGTCTAACTCGTAAAGCCTTACCTAAACCCGCGTCTGAGCGAGGAGAACCTGAACCGTGGCAGTACCGCAGAAAAAAGATCCTCTTGACCGCCTCTTCATGATCGTCACGGCAACAGCCGCGATTTCGGTCATCGTGATCCTGACGGGCATCTTTGTCGTCCTCTTGAGCGAATCCTCCCTTGCCATCAGCAGGTTCGGCTTTTTCCGCTTCCTTGCATCCACGGACTGGAACCCCGTGACCGAATCCTTCGGCGCGGCCACTGCCGTGTTCGGGACCATCGTGACCACTCTCATCGCTTTGCTGATCGCCGTTCCCACGGCCGTGGGCATTGCTGTGTTCGTCACCGAGATCGCGCCGGATTTCCTGAAAGGCCCCATCGGGATCGCCATCGAACTGCTCGCCGCCATCCCGAGCATCATTTACGGCATGTGGGGCCTCTTTACGCTCGCGCCGCTCATGGCGCAGCATGTGGAGCCCTTCCTGCAGCGCACCTTCGGAGACCTGCCCATTGTCGGCGCGCTGTTCCAGGGAACGCCCATGGGCATCGACATCTTCTCGGCCAGCGTGATCCTGAGCATCATGATCATCCCTTTCACGGCCAGCATCGCCCGTGACTCCTTCAACCTGACGCCGGCAGTCGTGAAGGAATCCGCTTACGGCATCGGCGCGACCAAATGGGAGGTCGTAAAGAGCGTTGTCCTCCCCTACTCCAAGCTGGGCGTCTTCGGCGGCGTTGTCCTTTCCCTGGGGCGGGCCTTGGGCGAGACCATGGCCGTGGCTTTTGTGCTCGGGAACAACCATGTGATCACTGCGTCGCTCTTCGATGCGGCATCGACCATCACCGTTACGCTGGCCAATGAGTTCACCGAGGCGGACAGCGACATTTACCTGTCATCGCTTTTTTATCTTGCCCTTGTGCTGTTCCTGCTCAGCTTCATCATTCTCGCCATCGCCAAGTTCGTTCTCCTGAGAGCGGAGAAGAGGTATTCCCGATGACCCGTGAGCAGAAACGGAAGATCGAAAACATAGCGGCCCTCTCGCTCAGCAGCCTGGCAGCGGCCTTCGGCCTCTTCTGGCTCGTCTTCATCCTGGGCGACGTACTGGTCCACGGCATCGGCGCCCTGACGCCTGAACTCTTCCTGAACGACCCGGCGCCGCCGGGCATCGAAGGCGGCGGGCTTCGCCACGCCTTCCTCGGCCAGATCATGATCACCTTCTTCGCCACCCTGATCGGCGTGCCCGTCGGCGTCCTGGGCGGCACGTACCTTGCTGAATACGCGCGCGGCACCAAGCTGGCGCGGGTGATCGGCATTCTCGCCGACATCATGGTGAGCGTTCCCTCCATCGTCATCGGGACCTTCATCTATGCCCTGCTCGTTCGCCCCCTGGGCCACTTCAGCGGATGGGCCGGCTCCGTGGCCCTGGCGGTCATCATGATCCCCGTGGTGCTCAGGACAACGGAGGACATGCTCTCCCTCGTGCCCTGGACCCTGCGCGAAGCGGCCTTTGCCCTCGGCGCACCGCATTACAAGGTGATCGTTCAGGTCGTGTACCGCGGCGCGGCAACAGGCATCCTGACCGGCGTCCTGCTCTCCATTGCCCGCGTTGCCGGGGAAACGGCCCCGCTCCTGTTCACGTCCTTCAATAATAATTTCTTTTCCACGGACATGAACGGCCCCATGGCATCGCTCACGGTCGCGGTCTTCCAGTACGCCATGGGGCCTTTTGAGGAATGGCATGCCCAGGCCTGGGCAGCCTCGCTGATCATCACCTTGTTCATTCTGACCGTCACCATTGCCGGCAGGGCAATCGTCCGGTGGAGGTATAAGAGTTGACGCAGGAGCCAGAGATCGAGACAAAAGACCTGAGCTTTTATTATGCCGGCAACGTCCATGCGCTGAAGCGGATCAATGTGGACATCGGGAAGAACCTGGTGACGGCCTTCATCGGCCCTTCAGGATGCGGCAAGACCACGCTCCTGCGCTGTTTCAACCGGATGCATGATCTCTATCCCTCGAACCGGTATGAGGGGCAGATCATCTTCCAGGGCCGGAACATCCTGGAGAGCAATCTCGACCTGATCCGGCTCAGAAGCAGCATCGGAATGGTATTCCAGAAGCCGACCCCCTTCCCCATGACCATTCATGACAACATCGCCTACGGCCTGAAACTGAAGGGCCTTCGAAAGAAAGCGGAGCTTTCCGATCGTGTCGAAAAAGCACTGACCGACTCTGCCCTCTGGGGTGAGGTGAAGGACAAGCTGCACGAAAGCGCCTATGCCCTGTCAGGCGGGCAGCAGCAGCGGCTCTGCATAGCGCGGGCCCTCGCCGTGGAGCCCGAGGTACTCCTTTTCGATGAGCCCACGTCGGCCCTTGACCCCATCTCAACAGGAAAGATCGAGGAGCTTATAAGCCAGCTGAAGGACCGGGTCTCCATCATCATCGTGACGCACAACATGCAGCAGGCCGCGCGGGTCTCGGACATGACGGCCTTCCTGTATCTGGGCGAGATAATCGAATACGGGCCGACCAAAAAGATCTTTACGAATCCCGACAACAAGCAGACGGATGATTATATCACCGGCCGGTTCGGGTGACAGGGACTGTCCCCTTTGGTTCCAGGGGGACTGTCCCTGTCGCCGTATTGCCCGGTGCTTATGTACGCGATCTTCTTTCGCCCTTGGTCTCGCCGGGTGGACGTGATATTATACAGTTTATAAGGCAATGCCTCAGACTACGAAAGCAAAATCAAAGGCGTCTCTCGCAAAGACGCTAAGCGCGCAAAGAAAGGCCAATCCTTTGGGTTTAAAATCAGTATAAAAAGATTTCCTTGGCGTCCTTTCTCCGTCCCGCGTCATATGCTAATAGATACGGAGCGGGGGCGGCTTTGCGAGAACATTTTTTTCTTTCTGGTTCAACTTAAAAGAGTTAGGGGCACTTTGCCCACTGGAGCGAGATATGACGAAACAGCTCGAAAAAGACCTTGAAAACCTCAAATCCCGCGTGCTGACCATGGGCAGCCTCGTTGAGGACGCGATCCAGAAGTCCATCAAGGCGCTGGTGGAGCGCGACAATGCACTTGCCATCTCCGTCATTGACGGCGACCGCAAGGTGAACACCCTCGACGTGGAGATCGAGGATGAGTGCATCCGCCTCCTCGCCCTCTGGCAGCCGAGCGGCAGCAATCTGCGCTTCCTGACCACGGCCATCAAGATCATCACGGACCTGGAGCGCATGGGCGACCTTGCCGTGGACATCTGCGAGCGCGCCGTAGAACTGAACGAGGAGCCGCCCCTCAAGCCCTACATCGACATTCCGCGCATGGCCGAGGCCGCCGAAGCGATGCTGAAGGACAGCCTTGACGCCTTCGTGGCAAAGGACCCCGAGCTCGCTCTGCGCGTCTGCGACAATGACGACTTTGTGGACAACCTGAACCACCAGATCTTCAACGAGCTCCTGCTGTATATGATCCAGGACCCGAAGAACATTTCCCGCGCTGTTCGCATCACTTATATCGCGAAATATCTGGAGCGGATCGCCGACCACGCAACGAACATCGCCGAAATGGTCGTGTATCTCGTGAAGGGCAAGGTCATCCGCCACATGGAATGTCCGTCCGAAGAGGCCGGTCGCAAGATCCTTCCCCACGGCGGCGGCACCGATCTTCCCGAAAAATAGCGCCGCTAATTCCGAAGCGTCTGGGATTTGGTAATTGGGATTTATTTGTGATTTGATGCTTGCCATTTGGTGTTTACTTTATTCTTCGTGCCTTTGTGGCAAGCCTTGGTTTTGGTCCGCACAATTGCTTTGACATTCCCTCCTAATTTCACTATGATCATATCGTGAATACGAGGCGGCATCCCGCCCGCAGCACAGCTCGATCCCCGGACCAGGTTCATTCATCTGTTCCGCAATCCAGCACCAAATCAACCAAGGAGTACTAACGTGATCCCTACCGTAGAGTGGAAGAACGGCGTTGTCAGCATGCTCGATCAGACCAGACTGCCGTCCGAGGTCGTGTACCGGGAGTGCCGCGATTATGAGACCGTGGCCCAGGGGATCAAAGAACTCTGGGTCAGGGGCGCGCCTGCTATCGGCATATCAGCGGCCATGGGGCTTGCACTCGGTGCCCGCCAGATCCAGACGACGACGTTCAACGAGTTCTGGCCCCGCTTTGAGGAGATCTGCTCGCACCTGGCCGCGACGCGGCCCACGGCGGTGAACCTCTTCTGGGCCATCGAGCGGGTCAAGAAGTTCGTACAGACGAACAAGGACCGCAGCCTCGATGAGCTGCGGACCATGCTGGTCGATGAGTCTCAGCGCATTCTGGACGAGGACATCGAGACGAACAAGATGATCGGCGAACACGGCGCAGCTTTCATCTCGAGCGGCGACATCATCATCACCCACTGCAACGCCGGATCCCTCGCCACGGGCGGCTACGGCACCGCCGAGGGGGTCATGCGCTCGGCGGTTCGTGAGGGCAAGAAGATACGGGTCTATGTGGATGAGACCCGCCCGGTGCTTCAGGGCGCCCGGCTCACAGCCTGGGAACTCATGCAGGAAAAGATCCCCTGCACCCTGATCACAGACAGCATGGCGGGATATTTCATGTATCATGACATGATCGACGTGGCCATTGTCGGAGCGGACCGCATCAGCCGCAACGGCGACGTGGCGAACAAGATCGGAACCTACAGCCTTGCCGTACTCTGCCGGCAGCACGGCATCCCCTTCTACGTGGCTGCGCCTCTTTCGACCATCGACTTCTCCCTGGAATCGGGGAACCTTATCCCCATCGAGGAGCGCGATCCCCGCGAGGTCACCCACATCCTCGGCAAGCTCCAGGTGGCGCCCGACGGCGTGCATGTCGCCAATCCAGCCTTCGACGTTACTCCGGCCAGGTTCATCACGGCCATAATCACCGAAAAAGGGGCGTTCCAGCCCAAGGACATCCACCGGCTTGCCGACGGATCGATCGATCCGGAACCATTCAGAATCAAAAAATAAACGCTCATCTCATTACGGCCCCCCGTCTCAGCAAACGGGGGAAGTCTGCGGCAAGGTGTTTCGTACAAGCGTATCAGGGGAGGCTTTATGAAACAGACCGTGCTCCACGATATCCACCAAAAATTGAACGCAAAGTTCGGCGAATTTCAGGGATGGCGCATGCCGGCCCAGTATACCGAGATAGCTGACGAACACCGCGCAGTGCGATCGGCTGCCGGCCTTTTTGACCTCTGCCACCTCGGCAGGATCGAGATCGTTGGGACTGGTGCACAGGCGCTTCTGCAGAAGACCTTTACCCGCACCATGGAAAAAATTTCCGTAGGCGCGGCGCTCTACGGACTGCTCTGCAATGACCAGGGAGGCATTCTGGACGACGCCCTGCTCTTTTGCCTGGCGGAACAGGGCGGAAACGGCCGCTACCTTCTTGTGACGAACGCCCAGAGCACGGACAAGATCCTCGCGTGGATGACCACGCAGGCGACCGGTTCTTCCGTTGAAGTCGCCGACAGGACTGCATCGCTGGCCCAGATCTCACTCCAGGGCCCCCGCAGTGAAGATATTCTCGGGAAGGCCGTCGGACCGCAGTATAAAAAAATTAAACCCAGGCATTTCCGGCTGTTCAAACTCGCAGATGCCGAGGTTATGGTGTCCCGCACCGGCTATACCGGCGAACAGGGTTATGAGCTTTTTGTCCCCACAGAGCAGGCGCCTGTCCTGTGGAATACCCTGATGGATGCCGGCAAAAATGACGGGCTCGCGCCTTGCGGGATGCCGGCGCGGGACCTGCTGCGCATGGAGATGGGATACCCTCTTTACGGCGTGGACATGGATGAGACGCGGAATCCCTTCGAGGCGGGCTTGGGTGCGTTCCTTGACATGGGCAAGGAATTCATCGGTAAGGATGCCCTGAGTGCTATAAAAGAGCGCGGGACCGAGGTGAAGCTCGCCGGGTTTGCAATGATGGACAAGAGCATCCCGCGGGCCGGTGGCAGCATTTTTTCGGAAAGCAGGGAGATAGGCGCAGTCACGAGCGGGGCACTCTCCCCCTCGGTGCGCAAGGGCATCGGTCTCGGCTATGTTGTGAGCCGCTACGCCCAGCCGGGGCAGGAGATCGAGATCGAGGTGAAAGACCGCGAGATCGTGGCAAAGATCGTGCAGCTTCCTTTTTATCGGAAGAAATAAAAAAGGGACAGTCCCCTTTGGTTTCAGGGGGACTGTCCCTGTCTTCCCTGGTACACAATGCAAAGCGCATGGGTAATACACGCAAAGCGCATGGAGCATAGCGCATAGGGCATGAAACTCTCTGCTCTCTGCCCTCTGCCCTCTGCTTATTTTCCCCTTCATGCCCTCCCTCCTTCGTGGTAAAATACCGCCATGGAAACCAAAAAAGCCGTGATCCCCGTCAAAGGCATGACCTGCGTAAACTGCGCAGCAGCAATCCAGAAGGACATCTCCAAACTCACAGGCGTCAGGAATGCCAATGTGAACTATGCGAACGAGAAAGCCGTTGTTGAATTCGACCCCGCTGTGGTTGAACTCGGCCGGTTCATCGAGACGATCAGCGAACTGGGATACACTCCCGTGATCGAGACGGTCACGATCCCCATCATCGATCTCGACATATCGCGTGAAAAGGAACTGAAGGCATCGGTCGCAAACCTGGACGGTGTGCTCAAGGCAACGGTCAATACGGGAGCTCAAACCGTGGCCATTGAGTACGTACCCTCTCAGCTCGGGCTCAGGGATATTCGGAGGGCCATGGAGAAAGCGGGTTTCCGGCTCCCGCAGCAGATCGAGGGCCGTTCGGCCCTGGATATTGAAAAAGAGGCCCGCGAAAAGGAACTTTCAGAGCTTAAAACAAAACTGACCGTAAGCGCCGTGCTCTCAGCCCTGGTGCTCATCGGCAGCTTTCAGGACATGATGCCTTTCATCACCATCGTGCCGAAACAGACCATGTGGTATGCATTGTTCCTCCTGACCACGCCGGTCCAGTTCTGGGCAGGACGGCACTTCTATCAGAATGCCTGGGCATCGCTCAAGCACGGCAGCACGAACATGAACACCCTTGTCGTGGTCGGCACCTCCGCAGCCTACGGCTACAGCACTGCTCTCACCTTCTTTCCCTCCTTCTTCGAGGCCCAGGGAGTGCACAGCGGCGCCTATTTCGACACAGCCGCTGTCATCATTACGCTCATTCTTTTCGGGAAATATCTGGAAGTCCGCGCAAAGACACGGGCCGGCGAGGCCATCAAGAAGCTCATGGGCCTCCAGCCGCGCACAGCCAGGGTCCAGCGTGAAGGACGGGAGGAGGACATTCCCATTGAAGATGTCGAGGCAGGAGATCTGATCATCGTCCGGCCCGGCGAGCGGATCCCCGTGGACGGCGCGATCAGAAGCGGCTATTCATCGATCGATGAGTCCATGCTCACAGGCGAGAGCCTGCCGGTCGAAAAGAAAACCGGTGATCCCGTGATCGGCGCCACCATCAACCGGACCGGCACATTCACCTTCGAGGCCGTCAAGGTCGGAAAAGACACCATGCTGTCCCAGATCATCCGCATGGTCCAGGAAGCCCAGGGCTCCAAGGCCCCGATCCAGCGGCTCGCGGACTATATATCGAGCATCTTCGTGCCGACGGTCATGTCCCTGGCCCTGATCACCTTCGGCGTCTGGTATATCTTCGGGCCTGCTGATGCGCGCTTCACCTTTGCGCTCCTGAACTTCATCGCCGTGCTGATCATTGCCTGCCCTTGCGCCATGGGACTCGCCACGCCAACGGCCATTATGGTCGGCACCGGCAAGGGCGCCGAGCAGGGAATGCTCTTCAAGAATGCCGAAAGTCTGGAACGGGCCCAGAAGATCAACACCATTGTCCTCGACAAGACCGGCACGCTCACCCGCGGTGAGCCGCAGGTCACGGACATCATCAGAAACGGCATGAGCGAATCAGAGGTCCTCTTTTACGCCGGCTCTGCTGAAAAAGGTTCGGAGCATCCCCTTGGCGAGGCCATTGTAAAAGCCGCGATCGGACCGGACATCACGCTCGAACCGCCTGATGAGTTCGAGGCCCTGCCTGGACACGGAATCAGCGCTGTTGTGAAGGGACGGAGGGTGCTTCTCGGAAATGCGCGGCTCATGGCGGACAGGAAGATCGATTTCGGCACACTTGCATCTGCTGCGGACGATCTGTCGGCCCATGGCAAGACGCCCATGTTCGTTGCCGTGGACAATAAGGCAGCGGCCATCATAGCCGTGGCCGACACGCTGAAGGAGCACTCGAAAGAAGCGGTGAAAAAACTTCGGTCCCTCGGGCTTGACGTGGTCATGCTGACCGGTGACAATCGCCGGACCGCCGAAGCCATTGCCGCTGAACTTGGCATCACGCGGGTCCTGGCCGAGGTGCTGCCCCAGGACAAGATGGACACGGTCAAGAAGCTCCAGGCAGAGGGACGGGTCGTGGCCATGGTGGGAGACGGTATTAATGACGCCCCTGCCCTGACTCAGGCCGACGTGGGAATAGCCGTCGGCACAGGTACTGATGTGGCCATTGAGGCCTCGGACGTGACGCTCATCAAGGACGATCTTCGCGTTGTGGCAGACGCCATGCGGCTGTCGAGAAGGACCATGAAGACCATCAAACAGAACCTCTTCTGGGCCTTTTTCTATAACGTGATCGGCATTCCCATCGCGGCAGGGGCGCTCTACCCCTTCTTCCATATCCTTCTGAACCCCATGTTCGCCTCGGCAGCCATGGCCTTCAGTTCGGTGAGCGTGGTGACGAATTCGTTGCGACTGAAGCGATTCCAGTAAACCAAGGATGCCACGAATGAAACCTGAAAAAAGAGCTTAAGCCAAACCAATGCCGCCACGAAGGCGCGAAGGAAACCTATGAAAAAGACTGCACTGCCGGATCACATTGAAGAAATAGCAAAGAAGATTGTCGATGCCGCGTACACCGTGCATAAAGCGCTTGGCCCCGGACTGCTCGAGCGGGTATATGAAGTATGTTTTTGTCATGAGCTGGCCAAACGTGGCTTAAAATTTGCGCGCCAAATCGACATCCCTATCATTTATGATGGCATTCTCTTTGATGAAGGGCTGCGGCTGGACGTCCTTGTCGAGGACTCTATCATCTGTGAGTTGAAGGCGGTAGATGAGATGAACCCCGTATGGGAAGCGCAACTGCTCAGCCATTTAAAACTGTCCAAAAAAAGTCTCGGCTTCCTGATCAACTTCAATGTCCCCCGCATCAAGGACGGTATCAACAGGATCATTGTTTAGTGTAATTTTTCAAGTTTCCATTCCTTCGTGCCAGGGAGTATTTTTTGCGTTTCAACTCTTGCAAGACTTTCTTAGAGCCTTCGAGCCTTCGTGGCAGGCAGTAGGTTTTAACTTTTGCTTCTTCTTCACGCCCTCGTGGCAGGAAGTGGGTTTTGCTGTTCAACTCTTATACGCTTTTCTTCGCGCCTTCGAGCCTTCGTGGCAGGCAGTAGGTTTAAAATGAAGTTCATAGCAGATGCCATGCTCGGGAAACTCGCCAAGCGTCTCCGCCTACTGGGCTACGATGTCCTGTACGATCCTTCGTATGACGACAACGAGATCATCCGCCTCTCCCTCGAACAGGACCGCGTCATCCTTACCCGAGACACCGGCCTCGTGAACCGACCGACTGCCAAGAACCATCTGTTCATCACAAGCGACGACCCCGGAGAACAGGTTCGGCAGGTCATCGACGCATTCGGCCTCACGACCGGGCCGGAAATCTTGACTAGATGTTCAGTGTGCAATACTTTACTAATCATGTTCAGCAAACAGATGGTTCGTGATCGTGTACCGGACCACGTGTATCAGACAAACAACGATTTTCAACAATGCAAACAATGCGACAAAATTTACTGGATAGGTACTCACATCAAGACAACTTCGAACGCGACAACAAAAGCCCGTCATAAATGACCAAGTGTATTGCCAATTCGCTCACTATGAGTTTGCAGATTTCTTTTTTACAACATGAACAGCCAAGTAGAGCATATTCATGGCGGCAGCCGTTTCAACAACAGGTTCTAAACCATGCAACTTGGTGGCCATAAAAAGCAACCCACCCGCAGCCGCACACAACATTACCATATATACCGATTTCAGTAACATCATGATAGCCCCATATGGCAAACACCCCTCGCAGATTCTGTCATGGCTCGCCAAATCATGTCAACTTTCTATTTCAATGGGAATTCACGCAACTTTGTCGTTTGCCCCAATCTTTCATCACCTACCTGCCTACAAAGACATTTTTCCTCATTGAACCTGTACGGCGGTATATAAACGCCATCAGAATAACCGTGGCTTCGGCATAGATCACGACACTTAACTGAATAAACGAAATAATTTATCACCATAAATAACACACCGAATAGTAAAGCTGGAAGCAAGACCCACTTAAAAAGCCAGACATCAACAGAATTTGTAAAATTATCAACTGACATTTTTGCTCTCAGTCTTTTTTATAAAGCAATCAACGTTTAAAATTATCTAACTATAACGAAGATATTCACCAAACCATGCAGCAACACAGACGGAATCAACGACCGATATTTCTCGTACAGCCAAATATAAACCAATCCAAATATGAAATTTGGCAAAATCATTATCAATGTATTTGGTATATGAGCCAAGGAAAAATACAATGATACAAGCACTACTGCTATCCCCTTTTTATAATAATTACGCAGTGAGCTGTATACAATACCGCGGAAATAGAACTCCTCAGCTAACGGTATTAACAATCCAAACGAAAAGTAATCCAACAACGTAGATAATAGATTAGCACAGCCCTCCTGCTTTATTGAACTAGATGCTTCAATACCAACGGAAGAACCAAAAAGCTTCCAATATAATATAATAAGACATACTAGCACGAAAATTAATACAAATATCTTAAGCTGCTTAGTCGCTCCAAACAATTCATGTATTTTCAGATTATTGCTATTTAGAAAATACAGCATGCTCAATAAAAATAGCGTGTAACTTATAAATACCGTGCCGTAGCGAACTAGAGGCGGGCCCATCAATATTGCAAATATAACATTTTTGCTATTTACCAGATAACTCAGGATTAAATTCGAGGCGACGAAAGAAACTGAAAAAACTATCGCAACAGAATATATCTCGCACTTTGTCCCTGGAATATATTCTTCCTGCTTTTTGCGGCATCCAAATAGAAAGAATAATATCAGAACAAGCACAATCGGCCGTGCAAATGCCACAAACAATACAGCAAAATCAACATTATAACTTAATAGAATATCAATTATAAAGTTCATACTTATTTTACTTCATCTCAGTTTTGGCTGCAGCATAAACCCATAATCTGGCACTTGTTGGCAAAGCTTAATCACTCTTATTAAAATCAATGCCAATTTCAAATTGGAAACGATCTTAAAATTTAGCTAGCAAGTAAATGCACACGGGCTCAGACTGTAGCGCTTAAATAAGACTATCAGCATCAGCCCATATCATAGCCGATCTCGCAGGGAGACGCACGGGCTGCGCTAATCGGAATCTGTCAATGATTTTGAGACACCCCGCGTCCGAATTTAGTGTAGAACCGGCACACTTTCCGGCGCTGGCTTCGGTTTGTTGATCC
>MHDZ01000070.1:51494-52010 GCA_001805055.1 Nitrospirae bacterium GWC2_57_13 | reverse complement strand
ATATTCATTGTCAGCAAGCAAAATATGCTCCTGCAGGCTTACTTCAACAGTTGCTAGCGCTCTCTTGATCTCCTCTGTTATCCGCTTATCATCGTCCGAAGGCTCCGCAACTCCATCAGGATGATTGTGCGCAAGGATCAGAGATGTCGCCTTGCACTTGAGAGCCTCTTCCACAATGCGGCGGGGATATGCCGCCGCCTGGCTTACGGTGCCTTCACTCATCTCTTTTGTCTGCACTATTTCGTTCTTCGCATTCAAAAAGACCGCGAATAGAACCTCATTCTGCCGATGCCCGATAGACGCGCGCAGGAATTCAACAAGACCGCTCATGGTAGTCAATTGTTTCGCATCATGCTTTGCGGCGTCTTCGAAATATGCTCCAAATAAGCCTCTGACCACCTGGAGATACTGCGCGACTGACGTGCCGGCCCCCTCAACCTTCATTACCTCTTCCGGTGCTGCATCCAACACCCGGGAGATATTTCCGAATGCTTTAAGCAGCCTTTTTGCCAACGG
>MHDZ01000070.1:50296-51471 GCA_001805055.1 Nitrospirae bacterium GWC2_57_13 | reverse complement strand
CGCCTTCCGCGAATCGAGCCTTCAGCCTCTGACGGTGCCCGGCATGATCACTCACGGTAGCCCTTCCTCTTCGGGCACAAGGTGCACCAGTCGCAGTTTTTGCAGGTATTATTCATCCGCGCGTCACGCTTGAAGCTCCCCGTCGTGATCCCGGATATCGCGTACCCGATCTGTTCCTTGGCGTTCTTCAAGGCATGATCTGTCGTCTCGACCATGACCCGGGCGTTCTTCATTGCATCGAGATAATGGATCAACGCCTTTTTTGTATTAATCTCCAGAGCTTCTCTGGCGGCAATACTGTACAGTTGCACCTGGAGGTCATACCGCTCGGCCAGCTCCGTGGCCGGCTTTCCTGTCTTGAAATCAATGATCTCCAGGATGGTCTCGTCCGCTCCATCTCGCTTGATCATGTCGATCGATCCGGCTATAAGCGCATTATCAAATTCCAGTTCGAACACTCGTTCGGTCTTTACGGATAACGTGAAATCTTCCTCCCACATTTTTATATAGCGTTCAAGGCTGCTCTTCGCGCTGTTCTGAAGGTCTTTCTTTACGTGCTCGGAAGCATAGCGCAAATAGAAATGTTCATCGAGCAACTCCTGTATGCGCTTCTTCGAAGGGATCTTTTTTGTTTCTTCGTATTCCTTGTGCAGAAGGTTGATAACATTGTGAACCTGCTTTCCAAAACCCAGTTGCGGCACCACGCCGGGATTGAAGCCGAACAGGAAACGCATCTTGTAATCATAGCCGCAAGAAAGATAATAGGCGAGCTCACTGTAATTCGTCGGGAATCTGACCTCTTCGGAAACGGCATCAACACTGCATGGCTTCCTTTTTGTCGGGTCCGGCTTCGGCTCGGTCATGAAATACTTAGCCGGTATCTCATCAAACAGGACATTTCGGCTGCTTCTGCGCTTACCTTCTATTTTATATTCGGCTGATGTTATAAATAAATACTTTTTCGCCCTCGTCATGGCAACATAGAACAATCGCCGCTCATCCTGCCTGTGGTTTAGGAACCGGTTTATATCAACCTTCTCAGTATCAATATACGTTGGCCCGAAATCAGGCGCGGAATTGCGCTTGAAATGGCTCGGCATGAACACAACGGGGAAACCAAGCCCTTTCGTGCCGTGCATGGTCATGATCTGTACAGCGTCAACACGTCCGGCCAT
>MHDZ01000070.1:0-50288 GCA_001805055.1 Nitrospirae bacterium GWC2_57_13 | reverse complement strand
CGGATAAACCAGATGAAGTCTTTAATGCTGCTGAAGGTCAGATATTCTCGGGAGTTCTCATAATCAGAGATTGCCTGGCTTAGTCTTCCGAGATTATAGAGGATGACCTCATTGCTCGGCGCATGGATTGCCGAATCAGAAAGGCTGAGCAAACCTAATAGCTGCTGATACGGCCCTTGAAGGGAAAGACGCCTCTGGCCTCGTGCCCAATCTTGTATCTTGATGACCCCGGTTATAAATTGTTTCAGGGTAAGAGTAAATACTCGTGGAAGGTCGTCGAATACGTTCTTTAAGAAACGATCATTATAGATAACGTCCTTATCACATTCTGAAATGTATTCAAGCGTACGGATAATGCACGAGACCTCCGGAGTATCAAAAAGGCCGCCTGTGCCTGAATACACAAGCGGAATATCACTGGCGTTCAGCTCATCGATATACGGGCTGGCTTCATTACTTATCGATCGGAAGAGCAGCGCCATATCTGAATACTTTAATCTACGGATCTTGTCGCCATCCTTATATTCCGTTCCCGCAAGGGCTTGAATTTTATCTTTGATCCACTGGACTTCGTCTTCTTGCTTATTGAAGACAATCTTATATAGATCGCCTCTTTGAGAAACCAACCCCTTGTCTTTGATTGACTTTGGAATTCGCGGACTGTTTTCGGTAATAAGATCGCTTGACGCTTTTACAATGGCGTCGTGACTCCTTCGATTAACAAGCAACTCATGAGTAGTAACATTCTTGTATCGCTTTCGGAACGATTGGATATTACGAACATCTGCACCACGCCACTGATAAATCGACTGGTCATCATCTCCAACGATGCATACGTTCTCCTTGTTTGAAATAAGCTGTATCAGCTCTTCCTGGATGGGATTAACATCCTGATATTCATCAACAGTGAAGAATTTATACTGTGATTGAACTTTGTTTCTTGTTTTTTTATCACTCTTCAGTGTATCAACGGCGATTCGCAAAATGCTGGAAAAATCGAGAAATCGTTTTTCTTCCAGCTTTTGGAGATAGACGGAATAGGCATTTCGAAAACTGTCTGTGACTGCTTTATTCGGCGTGAGGCCTTCTTCCCTGAAGAAGTCAACGTCTCGAATGAATGTCTTGAAAACCCAGTTCTGCTTCGTTCGATTATAAGGTTTGCTGAATCTTTTAAGAAGCGAATTCGTGAGGTGGTCGAGATCAATATCGTTTCGTATAGACGAGAGGAAAGCGAGCCTGCCGACCTCATCTAACATATCATAAGCTCGGTAACGCGGAATGAACTCCTGAAGCAGCCTGAAGGCAAAAGCGTGAATTGTCCCGGTATAAATATCCCCGATATCCGTTTGCCTTCCAATGAGCGTCTTGATCTTTGACCGGATGCGGAATTTCAGCTCTTCTGCTGCTTTTTCCGTGAACGTGAAGGCTACAATCTGGCCAGGTTTTGCTATTTCTTTGTAGATCTGATAAGCAATCCTCTCAGAGACGAACTCAGTCTTCCCCGCACCAGCACAGGCAATAATCTGAAGATTGCCCTTGAGAAGGGAAGGCGACTTGTCGAAGAGCTTTTTATGGTGAAATTCGGGCATGGCCGCGTCCCGTCTTCAGACATCTCCTTTCGCGCCACTAATAGCGCAGCGATATCTGACAGAACCTCATTTTGAGCATACTGCGATATAGAGAGAATGTACGCGGCGCGGAGCTAACTGAACTTTCACGGACAATTGATTTACGGAAAAGATATTACGGATTTAACGAAAAAGCAAGGAGAAATTGGACTAATGGATATGGATAGTCATGATTTGTTGCCAGTTTTTAAACCAGCAGCTTACTCTTCGAACCGCGTGGCCAGGGCGCCGATGTGCTTCATCGTGCGCACGTAGTCGGCAAAGGGCACTTCTTTTACCACTCCGCCGCCGGGCCGGTCCTTCCGGTCCTTGTCGCCGGCTGCATGAATGACGTATGCTTTTCCCTTCTTGACGCGGACGATGGAGAGATGGGCGACGATCTCCCCGACCACGCGCTTCGTGGGGTCCTTGATCCAGTAGATGATGTCGCCGTCCTGCAGCCGCGACTGCAGGGCCGCGGTCTGGAGCGATGTCTTCGGCAGGATATCCACGATATCTTTGCCGCGGGAGCCGGGGATCTGCACGGTCGTTCCCAGGTCGGACGTGATGTTCCTGCCCCACTTGCCGCCAAAGACCATGTCCTCGCCGTACTGATACCGCTCGTCGTAGTTCCGGACGATGCCGTCTTCGAGCCTGCCTTTCGTGATGAACCTGAGGTCCAGGGCCCGGTCCACGGCAGCGGCAGGCGTGTCTGTCATGGCAAGCTCCACGGCGCGGAAGGTATGGTACATGCAGTCCACCTTCTCGTCGGTGATGATGCGGTTGGACCGGACGTAAAGACCCAGAGGATCGGGGTCATAGGGCGTGCCGATGAAGCGCGCCGCCCAGTAGGCAATTCGTTTGCCCAGGGGCAGCGCGGCAGCGCGGTCCTGGGTGACGAGTATCTCGGCAGCCGACAGCTGCACGGGGAGCTTTTTTTGCACTGGATCTGCGCCGAGAAACCGCAGCCCGTATTGCAGCGCGTTTGCATAGCGGCGGTCGTAGATGCCGCCGATCTGGACGGAACGTTTCCGAATTGACTGAAGGAACCGGCCATTGCCGATGTAGAGGCCTTCTCCCTCGCCGTGAAATACGAGAATATCGCCGGGCTGGAGCTCGTTCTTCTGCACCCGCATGCCACCGGACTGCAGGGCTTCGCGGTCAGGCGCCAGCGGAATGCCGTGGATGCGATAGACCACATGGATCAGTCCCCGGGTGTCCATGCCCTGGGTGGTGGTGCCGCCGTCAAGATACGTTACATTCAGGAACTGCTTTGCCGTGGCTGCAAGGTCCTGCGGAGAAAGTTCGTTCGCAAAAATTTCAGCAGCCTGCACCGGACGCGCATCACGTGTGCTGATGATCGCGAGGGTACGGTCAGGAAACTGCACCTTGTAGCTGTCGCCTGTGGCCTCGACGACGGGCAGGCGGGTCCCCGCGTAGAGCGAGACCTTGTGGTTGCCGGTCCGGTCCAGGATCATTGCCCGGCTCTTCGGGACCGTGATGATGACACGCTTTCTGCCGGCGTTCAGATAGTCCTGGCCGTTGTCCTTCGGGATCTGGAGTGCTTCCCGATGGATCCAACCCTCAATATTCCCCTGAGACGGGATGGCAATGCGGTAACGGTAGTCCTGCTTCTCCAGGATCCGCACCTCGTCACCCAGCAGGACCTGGGTGCGCAGGCCTGATTTGAACTGCGGCTCCTTGTGCACATTGGCAAGAGGAGAGGCTATGATCGCAACGACGTTCTTGTCGCTCTGCTGCGCCGCGACGGAAGTGGGGGCGATCACTGCCGCGGCTGCAAGGGCGGCGATCTGCAGAAATATCTGAAGGGGAGTGGATTTCATGGGAATATGATACCGTCCGTCGGAGTGGATTGCGAGAGAAAAAAATAAGCCGGGCCTGAAGGCCTGACTTATCTCCTGCGGGTCCTGATGCCCGCGTAATGCAAAAAATGGTGCCGAAGGGGGGATTTGAACCCCCATGGGTTGCCCCACACGCCCCTCAAACGTGCGTGTCTACCAGTTCCACCACTTCGGCATGAAAACGACTGACGCGGAGAAGAAGGCGACGCGGTGACGGGGAGACATACGACTTCTTGTCTTTTCTCCGCGTCCCCGTGTCCCCGCGTCTGGGATCATTTTTTCACTGCAGGCTGCTTCTCATGCACATAGGTAAGCCACTCCTCATGCCGGCTGTCCCTGCCGTGAACGATATCGAAAAATGCCGCCTGAAGCTCCGTTGTTACAGGACCCGGCTTGCCGGCGCCGATGGCGCGGTTGTCTACTTCGCGTATCGGTGTTATCTCGGCGGCTGTGCCTGTAAAAAAGGCCTCGTCGGCCAGATAGAGCTCGTCGCGGGTAAAACGCTCCTCCACGACGCGGATGCCGCGCTCTGCAGCGAGCTGCATCACTGTCTCCCGCGTGATCCCTTCGAGGATCGCCGTGAGCGGCGGCGTCTTGATGAAGCCCTTGCGGACGATGAAGATGTTCTCACCGCTGCCTTCGGCCACATAGCCGTCCGTGTCGAGCAGGACCGCCTCGTGGTACCCGTCGCGCAGCGCCTCCCGCTTTGCAAGCAGCGAGTTTGCGTAATTGGCCGTTGTCTTGGACCGGACCATGGTGGCGTTCACGTGGGGCCGCACAAAGGAGGATATCTTGACGCGAATCCCGTTCTTAAGGCCTTCGTCGCCCAGGTAGCTGCCCCAGGGCCAGACCGCGATGACCAGCTCCACGGGGTTTTCCTTGGGGAAGATACCCATGGCGCCGTAGCCGATGTAGGCGATGGGCCGGATATAGCAGGCCTCGATCTTGTTCACCCTGATGGTCTCGAGGATCGCCTCGGTCACCGCCTCAGGCGTATAGGGAATGTCGAGCTGGCAGATATGGGCCGAATCAAAGAGCCGCTCCACGTGCTCCCGCAGCCGGAACACGGCAGACCCGGCCTCAGCCTTGTAGCAGCGGATGCCCTCGAACACGCCTGTCCCGTAATGGAGCGAATGGGTCAAAACATGGACCCTGGCGTCGTCCCAGGCGACGAGCTTGCCATTCATCCATATCTTTTCCGTGGCCTGCAGCATAGATGGTCTTTATAACAGCCCGCTGGAAAATTGTCAATCCTTTTTTCTAAGGGGTTACAGCGGCTTACGCCCCAAAATGAATTTTTCTCTCCCGTCCGCGAGGCGGATGTTGCCATGGGTGTACTTGCCCAGAATGGGCGGCAAGAGCATGTTGAATCCATGGCCTGGCCATGGGGCGATGGAAATATTCAAGTCTTACCCACAGTACGCACGATACCATGCGGCAAGACCAGTCACAAAAAAGTACAAGATGAAAAGGGGAAAGAATAGCGAGATCTCTGACAACCCCTCATACAGCAGGCACCAGCTCGAATGGGTTCTCCTAAATATTACGCTAAGAATTCAGGCGCTCGGCGTGGTCCTTTTTTCTTCGCAATTTTTCTTCCGGCAAATATCGCCAGGAAAGCAAGCCCCGATATGAAGAATGCCGGATACTTCAAAATATATACGAGCGGCGTAAGGATTGACCTTGTTATAATTCTCAGGCTTTCGTGCTCTTGAATGATGGCTGCGATCGGAGGTGAGTATAGATAATAATAGTTTACAAACGAAGCGCCTATCTTATTTTTTAAAAGATGTCTGTCCCTGAAATCCCGAAACACCATAACATGCGGATCAAGGTACGATCCATATGCCGCAGTTGCGATGAAACAATGGGCGCTTCCCCCCCCTTTAGGGGCGATTTTGATCAATACGTCGGTCACACCGCGCGTGATTTCTTTTCCCTTAATAACAGGCTCGGGCGTTACATTGAAAGACCAAACATAGTCGGAAGCCATCTCGTTCCAGCCGGTCCGCTCTTTAACATCCCTGGCAATCTTCACGATATATGTTTCGCCGACTTTAAAGGGAGCACTGTAAAACGTATAAACGTCGCCGTTTGCCCCTCCGCTCACCCTTCCCTTAATCGGGTTATTCTTGCTGTCTGTTACCAAAAAAGTGGTCTCGTTAACGGAAATCGGCATCATTGCCCTGTCGAAAGTCACTGATGCCGAACTGGAGGGCGCCTGTTGCTCTTTAATCGGCGAGGTCTTAGTGACTCTGGGAGGCGAACCGGCGCAGGCTGCTCCCAGAACGTTTGAACCGATTGTTTCCGAAGAAGCAGCAGGCGTCCGATACGCCAGCACCACGTTATTACAGAGCCTGTTATGGATCATTACGGGAGAGAATTGATTTCCTGAAGCATTCGAGATGACGAAATCAGTTCCGCTCAGAGCACCGTCCATATTGACATGCCGGGCATAAATGTCATGATGCGACCCATTTCGAAAATCCTGCCATGCCACGATGAATTTGGGATCAGAATAATTATAATTATAGAAAACGGAAGGGTTGGCCTGGGAATCTGCGGCGCCGGATATCATGAAGCTGTCGCTGCCGGCTGCGCCGTCTCTCTTGACAAGCCGGCCTTCGGGATCCATGAATTGTCCGTAGATGTCTGCCGTTGCTCCGTTCCGTGCATCCTCCCACACGATCAATAATTTCTTGCGCTGCGGGTTCAGGGACATTGAGGACATTGAGGGATTGGACTGATTGTTCGCCGCATCGGAAATAATTATTTCCTGACCCTGGGGATAGCCGTTGGAATTAATCAATTGTCCATAGATGTCGCACCCCGCACCGCTGCGACAGTCCTTCCAGGCAAGCAGATACTTTCTGTCCTGGTTAGTGCTTTCGGGCAGAGGGGATATCACAGGACGTTCCTGGTTTCCAGGCGCACCGCTCAGGACAAAATTCTCACTGCCGGGCTGCCCATTCCTTTTCTGCAGCCGTCCGTGAGAATCTAGAAATTGACCATAGATATCGGACGGACCATTTCTCTCGTCGGACCAGGCAACCAGGTACGTGCCGCTGCCCGAGCGTCTTGGATCATACAGATACAGTGCCGTAGGGGCGCTCTGATTGCCCGGACCACCGGCAATCATAAATTGGGAGCCAAGGCTGCCGTCATGTTTAATAAATTGCCCGTAGATGTCCCTATCAGAAGGACCGGTGTAATATTCGAACACCACAAGAATGGGATCCGCGTTTATGACGGCGACAACCACCGGATTCGGGGAAACATCCTGACTATAGATTTTTATCGGTGCGCCCACAGGAGTTCCGTCGAATTTCAAGTATTGCCCGTGGACGGTATTGCCCGTGGAATCAATTGCGGAATGTACGGCGAAAAATCTATTATTCTCTTCCTGATAGATAATGCCGATGGTCTTGTTGCCCTCTGCCAATGCCGGTCCGAAGAGACAGAGTAAACTGATCAGGCTTGCCGCAAGGATAATTAATCTTTTCATGGCCCCCTCTTTTTATACTGCTCTCATAGCTTACCGTCCCAAAGGAACACCCCAATCTTTTTTTCTGATAATCGGCGGGTTCTTTGAAGACCTTCTGCCGCTGGTTGCCGCGGATGATAACGTGATAGAGGGCTCCATGGAACTCTATTCTCGACTTTCGAAGCATGACGGAAAGGTAGCAGAAAATTGATTTTCTGTCAATATGGCACTGTTCAAGTCAAACTCCCTGCAAGGGTTTGACAAACCTCTGGCCTCACGATATAATTCTACTATCCTTCCGAACGTGCAGTGAACCCTGTCCTTTTGCAGGAGAAACCCATGCTGATCAAGACAATCCTGTTCCCCACGGACTTCTCCCAGGGCGCCCGGGCCGCCATGGACTACGCCGTCTCCATGGCAAAGGACTGCCAGGCAAAGCTCATCCTGCTCTACGTCATTCAGGACATCAGCATCGCCGAATGGTACATTCCTTCGTCGCTCTCGGCCGCTGACCTGGTCGAGGATATGCAAAGGAGCGCAACAAAGGAGATGGAAAAGTGGCTGGCCGAGGCCCAAAAGCAGGTGAAGGACGTGGAGTCGCTCGTGCTGCGGGGCGTTCCCTTCGTCGAGATCATCAAGACCGCAAGTGACCAGAAAGCCGACATGATCGTGATCGGCACCCACGGCAGGACCGGCATCGACCACATGCTCTTCGGCAGCACCGCTGAGAAGGTTGTTCGCAAAGCTCCCTGCCCGGTGCTGACCGTACGCATCGCCGGCAAGGAATTCAAAATGCCCTGAATCTCACCTGTGGACACGGATAAAATCCGATAACAGCGGATAACGGCGGATTACCACCCATGAAAAATCGTAACTATTCATATTCTTTTCAGTATGGGATAAGCCAAATCTGAGAAAAAGCCTTCAATCCGCAGATTTCGCAGATGGACGCAGATTCAAAAACCAGAATTCGGGTTTGCTATTCTCTGCGTAATCCGCGTAATCTGCGGATAAAAAATGACCTGAGTAGTTACTTGGATTTTTCGATTTGAACGTTGACAGGGGCAGGCCAGGGCCTGCCCTTGTTTATTACTGGCCCAGCAAGGTCGTAAACGTATCGTGGTGCCGTTCCTCGTCTGACAGGATTTCCTCGAACAGCAGCCGCGTGGTCTCGTCCCCTTCCGCCGCAGCCTGCTTGATGATGTCCTTGTACAGCGCGATCGCCTCTTCTTCCGCCTTCACGTTTGCCTTCAGCATCTGCTCCGGCGTGCCGCCCGTGGCAATGGGAGTGGGCTTGGTCGTGGGGTTGACGTCAAAATAGAAAAGCCGTTCGGCGATCTTCTCGGCATGCTTCATCTCTTCCACGGAGATCTCCTCGAACACATCCGACAGCGACGCTGAGTTCATCCCCTTCACCATGACATGGTGCCACATGTACTGGACGATCGCCTGGAGCTCTCCGGCGATGGCCTGATTCAGCATTTCTGCCAGTTTGGGACTCGCTTTCTGGACCATGGTGTTACCTCCTGAAAAAATTGGGATGTAAATTCCTGTGGTTCTCACCGGGACAGTCCCCCTGGAACCAAAGGGGACTGTCCCTTTTTTCGGTCCGGGGCAGCGCAATGGCCGGTGACGTGCCTCGCTTACAGCGACTGCCCTTTACCCTCGCGCTCGAGTTTGTCCACCACGCAGTAGATGCCGCTCCCTTTGAGCCCCGGTTTGAAACAGCCGTTGCAGGATATGCACCGGGCACGCGCATGATCACCTTCCTGCCATCGCCGGACCAGGCCCGGCTCCCGGATCAGCGGCCGAGCAAGGGCCACATAGTCCGCCTTTTCCTCTTCAATGATCTCCTGCGCTGTTTCGTAGCTTCGTACGCCGCCCACGACCATCACCGGGCAGGTGACGGCCTGCTTGATGCGCCCGGCCAGCGGAAGATTATAGGCCTCCTGCTCCCGCCGTTCGATCTTGGTTCGCACCGGCGTCATATCGCCTGAGGCCGCCGTTCCGCCACTCACCTCAATGGCATCGACGTCCTCCGCGGCAAGGGCCATGGCCGCAAAAAGCGCGTCATCGCTCGTAAGGCCTCCGGCAAGGAAGTCCGACCCGTTCAGCTTGACCGTGACGGGGAAGTCCTTGCCGACTGCGCTCCGCGCCGCACCATAGACCTCGAGCAGGAAGCGGCTGCGGTTCTCAATGCTGCCTCCGTAGGCGTCGGTCCTCTGATTGGTGAGGGGTGACAAAAATTGATTGATAAGGTATCCGTGGGCGGCATGAAGCTGAACGGCATCGAAGCCCCACTCCCGTGCCCGCCGCGCCCCATCGCCGAAGGCGGCGACGAGCTCACCGATGTCCTTCGCCGTCATTTCCGAGGGAACCGTGCTGTAGGTCGGGGCTTCCACCGCCGAGGGCGCGAGGAGACGGGCCTGTTCCGGCTTGGATGCCGACAGCGCTCCGGCATGAACGAGCTGGACGCAGATCCTGCCCTGCTTGTCATGCACCGCCTTGGTCAGGGCTTTCATCTCCGGCGCGAAATCGTCGCGGTGGATGCCCATTTTACTGGGAAGCTGTTTGCCGTCAAGCCGCACGAACGAATACCCAGTGATGATCAACCCCGCGCCGCCTATGGCAAGATTGCGATAGCATTGCACCAGCTTTTCCGTGGGCCTGCCGTCGTTGTCGCACATGCCTTCCCAGGTAGCGGACCGGACAAAACGGTTCCTGAGCTGCATGCCGTTGATCGACGTCGAATCGAAAAGTCCACTCATGCTCGTGCTCCTTTGAGAAAGGGACTGTCCCCTTTTCTTTCAGGGGGACTGTCCCTTTAAACTGTACGATGTATTATACCATCGGCTGATGGCCGGAGAGGACTTTTTTTATGGTCGTTCCTATGGTCTGGCGCGTAAAAGGCTTTTGTATGAAGCCTGCGGCGCCGTTCTTCATCAGCGCACCGATGCCGGCGAACCCGTCATGGGTGTATCCCGAGCAGATCAGCACCTTGACCCCGGGATCGATCGTCATCAGCGCCTGGAACACCTCGCTCCCGCCCATCTTCGGCATAACCATGTCGAGGATGACGAGCGCTATGGAATCCTTCTGCTCGCGGAAAGCCCTGATTCCCTCTTCGCCATTCTCGGCGGTGATGACGGCGTAGCCCAGCGGTTCGAGCATGTCCCGGCAGAGTTCGCGGATCGGCGACTCGTCGTCGATAACGAGTATGGTTCCCGATCCCCGGAGGTCCTGGGGTTCCTCTGCCGCGTCTTGGTTCGCGTCTTTCGTGACGGGAAAATAGATTGCGAACCGGGTGCCCTTGCGCGGCTCGCTGTAGAGGTTGATGTAGCCGTTGTGATTGCTCACTACGGAATGGACGATATAAAGGCCGAGGCCCGTGCCCTTGCCCGTTTCCTTCGTGGTGAAGAAAGGGTCGAAGATCTTCCGCTGCGTTTCCACGTCCATGCCCATGCCCGTATCGGACACAGAAAGCTTTACGAATCCGCTTTTGCTTATCGTATGCGGAAGGCCGTTGGCAGCGCCGTTCTCCGTGCCCACCACCGTGGTCTCGATCAAGAGCCTGCCGCCGTCGGGCATGGCGTCCCGCGCGTTCACCGCCAGATTCATGACGACCTGCTGGATCTGCGTGGGGTCTGCCTTGATGAGAGGCAGATCCTGCTTGAGGTTCAGGACGATCTCGATGTTCTTGGGCATGCTCCGCTGGAACAGCTCTTCGGCGCTGCTGATGATCTTGTTCAGGCTCACGGGCCGGGTCTCCATCTTCTCCTTCCGCGTGATCATCAATATCTTCCTGGCCAGGTCCGCGCCCCGCTCCGCCGCGTGCTTGATGACGGAGGCCGGCTTATGGAACGCATCGCCCTCGACGGTCTGGGTAAGGATGATCTCGGAATAACCCAGGATGGCTGCGAGGAGATTGTTGAAATCGTGGGCTATGCCGCCGGCGAGTGTTCCGATAGCCTCCATCTTCTGGGCGCGCAGGAGCTGCTCGTACAGCCTCTTTTCATGGGTCACATCCCGTTGGATGGAGACGAAGTTGACTCCTTCTTCTGTGCTGATGGGGAAGATGATGGCCGAAGCGTAATATATGCTGCCGTCCTGCTTCCGGTTGATGAACTCGCCCTTCCACATAGTGCCCGCGTTGATAGTGTCCCAGACATGTTTATGAAACTCTTCGTCATGATGACCGCTCTTCAGGATATTCGGGTTCTTCCCGATCGCTTCTTCACGGCTGTAACCCGTAATGCTCTCGAAGGCGGGGTTCACGTACCGGATGCGGCCTGTTGTGTCGGTAATGATCACTACATCAAAGGCCGAATCGATCACCTGCTTGAACCGGGCAAGCTCGCTCACCTGTTCTGCCCGGGTAACAGCGATGGCTGCGTCGGCCGAGATCGCCTTGAGCAGTTCCTCATCCTCTGCCGTAAACCCGCCGGGCTTGTTGCCGAAGTACAGTGCGCCAACTGGCCGGCCGTCGTCGTAGATGGGATACCCCAGAAGGTTCCTGACCACCGGATGTTCCGCGGGAAAAGCTCCGCTGAATCCCGGGTGGGCTGCCACATCGTCGATCCGGAGCGGAACGAGCGACAGCCGCATGGCGCTCAAAAGGCCCCTGCCTTGCGGCACGCGGCCCTCCATTTCCTTCGGCGTGCCGAGGGTGATCAACTTCTTGAACCCGCCCTGGTCATTATACAGCGCGATGCCGGCGAGTTCAGCTTCGATCAGGCCGGCCGCGCGCTCAAGGATCGTTCGGAGGACCTCATCTGTTGACAAATTCTCATGGATGGAGATGGCAAGATTATGCAGAAGCTGGCACTGGTTCGTCTTTTTGAGCAGCCGGTCCACGGAGTCGTTCACGGCGACGCCGATGGTATCCAGCTCGGAGATGCCAACGGGCCGTACAGGCCCGCCGCTGCGGATCTCGGCAATGATCGCCCGGACAGGCCTGCGGAAATTGCGACAGAAAATGAAGAAGACCCCTGCCGCGGTCAGGGCCGAACCCAGCGCGATCAGCGGGAGCAGAAAGGCCGTTTCCCTCCGGTAGAGCACCGGTGTTATCGGCCTGGTGAGGGTGACCACGCCCCATTCCCAGGCCGGAAAATCGATCGCATGGCCGTGGATATGATACCCGGCCTC
Source organism: Nitrospirae bacterium GWC2_57_13 (assembly GCA_001805055.1). Taxonomy (GTDB): domain Bacteria; phylum Nitrospirota; class UBA9217; order UBA9217; family UBA9217; genus GWC2-57-13. Next base: position 38,190 of record MHDZ01000070.1, on the reverse strand, counting down.
ATCAAAATGGAAATGGCCGGGCTGGTGTTCGCACAGCGCCATGACCTTTCTACCAAGATGCTCATCAAGAGAGGAAAAGAGGGACTCGCCGCGGGCGTCGAAAATGCAACCGTCCAGGTCGTTGTTCCGCCAGTAAAGACTGATGGCCTCGATGACGGACCGCTTTTTCGCCTCCACAACCGGGGGCTTGTCGAGGATATTCGCCGTGGTAAGGGCGATGATGGCAGAATCCAGGATGTGCTTTACTTCATTCGAATACTGCGTGATCGTGAACCGGTGATAATCCTCGGAGATGGTTTCGGAGATGCGGTGCACAAGCAAAAGCATCACCAGGGCCACGACGCCGATAAGCAGGAACGTCGGGACGAGTAGGCGGAAGGCCAGGCTGTTCTTATTTATTCTCATGGGCCATCTCTTCGTAGTATCGGTTCACCTGCTCCACGTCGCGCAGGTACGTGCCCGGCGGCTTTATGAAACCGTTCCTTATCTCGTCGTCCCAGTGGCGCATCAGTTCCCGGTCCTTCTTGTTAGCGTGCGGCGAGAGCGCCAGGAGCAGGCCGGAAAAAGTTTTTTTTGCTCGTGCATCGAGCGACGGCAGCGCGCAGAAGGCGAAGTTCGGGAGCGGGTCCGAGCTCTTGAGCACGCGAAGCCGGGATTTTTTGAACCGCTTATAAAGCGCCTCCTTCACCCCTCCGGCAGACACCTCGCCCCGCTGGAGTGCATCCATGATGCTCCCCTGGCTCTCAAAAAAGACCGGCCGGACCTGGTCAGGCCTGAGCCCCGCGTCCCTCAGCATTTTTGCGGGCAGTACATGGGACGCCGTGGAGTTTTTGAAGAAGGCCACAGGCTTGCCCTTGAGATCGGAAAGGGAGCGGACAGAGAAATCACCGGTGAGCAGAATAGACCGGTAGAAGGGCTTGCGGTCAGGCCCCAGCGCGACAATGAGCGGATCTACGCTGCACTTCTTTTTCGCCCGGCCGAGCGGAGCCGGCCCGAGGAGGGCAATGGACAGTCTGCCGGAACAGAGGTCCTCGATGAGGGATTCGTGATTATGATAGAGCTTCAGCTCCCAGGAAACGCCTGAGGTGCGGTTCAGGTAATCAACAAAGGGGGAGTAGAGTGCCCAGATCTTTTCCGGGCCGTAGAAAGGAATGACCCCGAGGGAATAGGAGGCTGCAGGGGGTGCATCGGGGGGCCGCACCGTACCTTCAGCCACAGCAGGCCCGGCATGAATGACGAGGCCCAGAAAGAGCGCCAGCATTGCTCTCTTCGGTTTCACAAGGAAACTCTACCTGAACCGTCTGGTATTGTCAAGAATTGCGGCGCTTGTGACCAAATTTCCAGTTGCCATGGCTCGCACCGATGCACTATAATGCGCGTTCACGGCCACACCAACAATTGGGAAGGAGTCTGTGTTATGGGAAAGAACCTTGTTGAAAAGATCCTGAAAGCCCACCTCGTGGAAGGGACCCTGGAGCCGGGGAACGAGATCGCCATCAGGATCGACCAGACCCTGACGCAGGACGCCACAGGCACCATGGCCTACCTCCAGTTCGAGGCCATGGGTGTGGACCGGGTCGCAACCGAGCTTTCCGTAAGCTATGTGGACCATAACACCCTGCAGGACGGGTTCGAGAACGCCGACGACCACCGCTATCTCCAGACCGTGGCGGCAAAACACGGCATCCATTACTCCAAGGCCGGAAACGGCATTTGCCACCAGGTCCATCTTGAGCGCTTCGGCCGGCCGGGAAAGACCCTGCTCGGCTCCGATTCGCACACCCCCACGGGAGGCGGCATCGGTATGTTTGCTGTTGGCGCAGGCGGTCTGGATGTGGCTGTAGCCATGGGCGGCGGGCCCTTTTACCTTACCTGCCCGAAGGTGGTGAAGGTCAACCTGAGCGGAAAGCTCAAGCCCTGGGTGGCTGCCAAGGACGTGATCCTGGCGGTCCTCGAGATGCTCACCACCAAGGGGAACGTGGGAACCGTGCTCGAGTACGGCGGCGAGGGCGTCGCAACGCTCTCGGTGCCGGAGCGTGCCACGATCACGAACATGGGCGCCGAGCTCGGGGTGACCACTTCGGTCTTTCCGAGCGACGCGGTCGCCAAGGCCTTCCTGAAGGCCCAGAAACGCGAGCAGGACTGGATCGTCCTTGAAGCGGATACCGACGCGACCTACGACCGCGTGATCGATATCGATCTTGGTTCGCTCGTGCCGCGCGTGGCCAGGCCTCATTCGCCTGATAATATCGCGACCGTGAAGGACGTGGCAGGCACGAAGGTCGACCAGGTGATGGTAGGCTCCTGCACCAACTCGTCGTTCCGTGACCTGATGATAGTGGCATCCCTGCTGAAAGGGAAGAAGGTCCATCCCGACGTAAGCTTCGGCATTGCACCCGGATCGCGCCAGGTGCTCGAGATGATCGCGCGGAATGGCGGCCTTGCCGACATCATAGCGAGCGGCGCGAGGGTCCTTGAATCCACCTGCGGGTTCTGCATCGGGGCGGGACAGGCGCCCAGGACCGATGCCGTGTCGGTCCGGACAAGCAACCGCAACTTCGAAGGCCGGTCCGGCACCAAGAGCGCCGGCATTTATCTCACGAGCCCTGAAACTGCAGTGGCCTCGGCCCTCACGGGCAAGATCACCGATCCCCGCGACCTTGGCATCGCCTATCCGGAGATCGCCATGCCCGCCGAGTTCTGGATCGATGACTCCCTTGTCCTGCCGCCGTCGGAGAGGCCCGAGTCGATCACGATATACCGCGGTCCAAACATCGGCGATCCGCCCAAGGGCGAGCCGTTGCCCGACACGATCAAAGGCATCGTTGCCATCAAGGTGGGCGACAAGATCACCACGGACCATATCATGCCTGCAGGCTCGCGGCTCAAGTACCGGTCGAACATCCCGAGGTACGCTGAGTTCGTTTTCGAGGCACTTGACCCGGATTTTTCGAAACAGGCGCTGGAGAACAAGAAGGCGGGCATTCACAATGTCATCATCGCGGGTCTGAGCTACGGCCAGGGCTCCAGCCGCGAGCACGCGGCGATCTGTCCCATGTATCTTGGCATCAAGGCAGTGGTCGCGAAGTCCTTTGAACGCATTCACGCAGCGAACCTCATCAACTTCGGCATCCTGCCGCTGATATTCGCGAATGAAGCTGATTATGATTCTCTGAATGCGAAGGAACAGATTGAGATAAGCAGTATCCGCGCGGCCTTGCAGAAGGGCACGGACCTTACGCTCAGGACCGCAGGCGGGAAGGCCATTGCGGTTACATACTCACTTTCACTCCGGCAGAAGGACATCCTGCTGGCAGGCGGCATGCTGAACTATACGCGCAGCCGGTCGGGCTAAATTACTGGTTGTTCAAGGTATCTGATGCGGCACGGACGAAACGTAGGGGCGGGCATGCCCGCCCTGCGGGTTGGGCGACCATGGTCGCCCCTACTCTGCCACCGTGTCGCCTGACGTACATAGCAAAATGGCGGGCTGGCGCTCGAACAGCTCTCCTCCCGGCTTCTTTCCCCGTCCTTCACCGTCTCATTTTACGCTTTCATCCGCTCCCGCAGGAACCGCTCGCACTCCTCGGCCGGGACCGGCTTGCTGAACAGATAACCCTGCGCCTCGTCGCAGCCCAGCTCGCGCAGAACGGCAAGCTGCTCTTCCGTCTCCACGCCCTCGGCGATCACCTTGAGCTTCAGGCTGTGTGCCATGGCAATGATGGCCGAAGCGATGGCCCGGTCCCCGTCTGCAGCGGTGATATGCGCCACAAAGGAGCGGTCGATCTTCAGATAGTCCAGGGGAAGCTTCTTCAGCGTGTCGAGCGAGGAATATCCCGTTCCGAAATCGTCCACGGCGATCCTGATCCCGATGGCCCTGAGCTTGCTGAGCATTTCGCCTGCCTTGACTGGGTCCTGCATGATCATGCTTTCGGTGATCTCCAGTTCAAGATAGCGGGGATCGCATCCGCTCTCGCGCAGGACCTTTGCGACAACCTCGTTCAGTTTCTGCCGCTCGAACTGCCGGCGCGATACGTTCACGGCTAGGGGAACCGCAGGCAGGCCCGCTGTTGTCCACTCCCGATGCTGCGCGCATGCCGTGCTGAGGACCCATTGCCCGATCTGCGAGATCAGTCCTGTTTCCTCGGCCAGGGGGATGAAAGCTCCCGGGGCGATAAGGCCGCGGCCGGGATGGTTCCAGCGCACCAGCGCCTCCACCCCGGTCACGCCGCCTCCCCGGATCGCGATGCGCGGCTGATAGTGCAGGACGAACTCTTCATGTTCCACAGCCTGCCGCAGCTCGCCTTCCATGGCAAGGCGTTCAAGGGCCGACTTGTTCAAGCTGGATGAATAGAACTTATAGTTGTCCTTGCCCTGCTCTTTGGCATGGTACATGGCGATATCGGAGCCCTTGAGCAGCATTTCGGCGTCCTTACCGTCAGCCGGAAACAGGGCGATCCCGATGCTGGCTGAAATTCGCACCTCCTGCCCATTCAATGTGCAGGGCGCGGCCACGGATTTCAGCATGCGCTGCGCCACGCGCGCTGCGTCGCGCCCCTGGGCAACGTCATTCAACAGCACGATGAACTCATCGCCGCCGATGCGCGAGACCATGTCGGGGACAGTACTGTCCTCCCACTGGCGGGCCACGTAATCGCTCTTCCTGACGCACTGCTCCAGCCGATTCGCTACCTCCTTCAACAGCTGGTCTCCTGCATCATGGCCCAGCGTATCGTTCACCCGCTTGAACCCGTCAAGGTCTATGAACAGCACGGCCAGGATCTTCTTTTGCCGATCGGCGTACTGGATGGCTCGGACCAGCAGCTCCTTATAGAACCGACGGTTCGGCAGGCCGGTCAGTCCGTCATAATAGGCGAGGAACTGGATCTGCTCGGCAGCTTTCTTGCGGTCCGTGATGTCGCGGACGATATGCAGGGCCTGGGTGACGTTTCCCTGGGCATCCAGGATCGGTGACGTTGTCACCTCAACATATCTTTTCTCTCCGCGTCCGTCCACGTGCAGGTGTTCGGCCACGGAGTGGCCTTTTGAGCTCACCATTTCCGTGAGCGGACAGAGGTCGTTCGGCGGCCTGCAGGGACTGTTCTGATTATGGGTCACCTCGTGACAGGTCTTGCCGATCACATCACGTTCCGTGCATGCGAATTGGCTCAGAAATGCCGTATTTACGTCAACGATCCGGAGGGTCTTGACATTTATGACCGAGATGGGGTCCTGCATGCTGTTCATCACGGTCTTGATGAACTCATAGGACTGCTTCAGTTCGCCGGCCCGCTCCTCGACACGCTGCTCCAAAGTAGTATTCAGCGTCTGCAGCTCCTGCTCCGCTTCCCGCATCTTCCCGATGGTCACGCCGGAAAGATTAATGACGATGAAGACGAACACGGCGCCTCCCAGGAAGACGCCGCCCGTGACCAGTTCGAGGGGAACATGGAATTCAGTGAAAGGAAGGTGAAAATTCAGGAGCAGAACGGTGTCGAAGAACAGGTATCCCGCAAAAAAGAAATACATCAGGTACAGGATGACGCGCCATTTCCTGCGCAGCTCATTCGGCACCAGCGGCCGGGAAGCCCGCGCCGGAGAGAAGGAGGCGAATATAAAGGCCGCGCCGATCAGCACCAGCGTAACGGCTACTGCTTTTGCCAGGTCCATGGCCTCACCCGTTCGCGAAGATCAACAATGCTCTCGCTGCGCCAGCAGGCCTCTGAAAAAATCTTTATCCGGCAAACCGCCGTTGTAACCACTGATGAACACGCGAAGAAGCTTAGAGCATAGAGCAAAGCGCATAGCGTTTATAACCCTCTGCTCCATGCGCCATGCCCTCTGCGCATTCACATTATATCCATGTTAGTCCGTGTCCAAACGCTTTTTCCAGGTTTACTACTGTCTTTGCGAGCGCTACGGCCTCGCCTCGCGCAGGTACTTGGCCGCCAGCTCCGGCGGCGTGGGATTAATATAGAAACCCGAGCCCCACTCGAACCCTGCGATCCGCGTGATCCGCGGGATGATCTCCAGATGCCAGTGATAATCCTCGTTCAGCGTGTGCCAGTGTCCCCGGCGCGGCAGCCGGTTCGGCGCCGTGTAGAGCATGTAGTTATAAGGAGGATTCCGCAGTGTCGTGCCGAGCCTGCGGAGCGTGCTCCGGAGGGTGCGCGCGAAGTCCATGATCTCTTCCTTCGAAATGTCAACGTAGGAACAGTGATGATGCTTGGGAAATATCTGTATCTCGAAGGGAAAACGCGGAGCAAAAGGGACGATCACGAGAAAATGCTTCGTCTCCTCGATTACCCGCTCGGGGTCCGAGATCTCCTGCCTGATAATGTCGCAGAATATGCAGCGTTCTTTATAATCATAGTAGGACTTCGCTCCGTCGAGCTTCTCCTTTGCAAGGCGGGGAATGACGGGCGTGGCGATGATCTGGGAGTGGGGATGATTGACCGTGGATCCGGCCATCCATCCCTGGTTCTTGAAGATCAGGACGGAGCGGAGCCGCTGATCCCGCTCAAGGTCGAGGATCCGGTCGCGATAGGCCCAGAGGACCTTCTCGACCTGGCTTTCAGGAAGCTCTTCAAGCCGGACCGCGTGATCGGGACTCTCGATGATGAGCTCGTGGGCGCCTGTTCCGTTCATCCAGTCATAGATGCCCTTGCCTTCCCGCTCCAGGCTGCCTTCGACGCTCAGAACGGGGAATTTGCTCGGGATCGTACGGGTCCACCACCCTTTTGAGTTGGGCGGGGAGCCCTCGGGACGAAAGGCGGAGATCTCAGGGGGGGTTTTAGACTCATTGCCCGCGCAGAGAGGACACTCGGCGGGAGTGACGTCGTCCGGCGGCTCTTCGAAAACGTAATCCTCGGGCCTCCGGGGCCGGTCCCTGGAAACGATGATCCAGCGCCCGACCACGGGGTCCTTCCGCAACCATGACATCAGCTGCTTGACCTCGTCTTTCTTTCGGCAAGGACCTTGGTCACGATCCGTTTCAATTCCTTGATACGGATGGGCTTGTTGATATATTCGGCGGCGCCCAGGCTCATGGCCTTGAGGTAGGATTCCACCTCGCCATAGGCGGTCACCATGATCACGTCGATCTTGGAGCCCGTGTTCCGGATCTCCTGCAGGAGCTGCAGCCCGTCCATGACCGGCATCTTGATGTCTGTGACCACAAGATCAAAGGCCCCGTTCTTGAACAGCGCAAGCGCCTCCTCGCCGTTCACCGCCAGGGCGACTTCATACCCTTCATCGGTAAGAATGGATTGAAAAAGCTCCCGCGCTCCTGCTTCATCGTCGACTACAAGAATCTTCATGTGGTCTCCAAAAAAATCACGTCTAGGCCAAAAATATCATAAAAACCCGCGTGCGTCAAGGCAGGGCGGCTCTGTTCCCTGCCGAAGACAGCGCCTCAGCGGTTCATTTCATAGAGCATGCGAAGCCCTTCGAGCGTCAAATGCGGCCTGATCTCCTGGATGCTCCGGGTCTCGGGGGCCACCAGCTCCGCCAGGCCTCCTGTGGCCACGACCCGGGCGTCGGGCGAGAGCTCGCGCTTCATGCGCTCCACGATGCCGTCCACCAGGCCCGCGTAACCGAACAGTACGCCGGCCTGCATAGCGCTGATCGTGTCGCTGCCGATGACCGCCGGCGGTTTTGCCAGCTCCACGCGGGGCAGTTTTGAGGCCCGCTGAAAGAGCGCCTCAGCAGATATCTTGATGCCCGGCGATATGGCGCCGCCCAGATACTCGCCCTTCCCGGTGAGGGCGCAGAAGGTAGTCGCTGTTCCAAAATCAATGATGATGAGCGGCCCTCCGTAGAGAGAATAAGCCGCCGCGGCATTCACGATCCGGTCGGCCCCGATCTCCTTGGGATTGTCATAGCGGATCGTGATGCCGGTCCTGAGCCCATAGGTCACCACAAGGGGCTCAAGTCGGAAATACTTGCGGCACATCTCGGTCATGACCGGCAGCAGGGGCGGCACCACCGTTGAAATGATGACGCCCTCCACCTGGCCGAACTCCAGCCCCGCGAAGTTGAACAGGTCCTTGAAGATCATGGCGTACTCGTCCGGCGTGATCTGGGTCTTGGTGCTTACTCGCCAGTTCTCAACGAGCTTCGTGCCGCCAAATACGCCGAGTACGACGTTGGTGTTCCCGATGTCGATGGCTAAAAGCATTTTTCCTCCGGAAAAATCCGACGGGAAGACAGGGGGACGCGGAGACGGGGAAAAACAACATCACCAACCCTCTCCCCGCGTCACAGGGTCTCCGTGTCTGTTCCTCTTTTCACGAGCGTCACATCCCCTGCCGCGACCGCCTGGAGCGCTCCGTCGATCGTCCGGATCACCAGGCGTCCATCATGATCGATCGCTTCGGCCGTGCCCTGGATCGTCTCGTTGGCGCTGCTCACCGTCACCTGCCGTCCAATGGTCATATTCATCGCTTCCCAGGCGCGCAGGATCTCGGCATCGTTCTTCAAAAACGTCTGATACCAGCGGTCGAGCTCGGACGCGATCTCCACAAGCAGACCGGTCCGGTTCACCGGCGAACCCGTTTCGGCCGAGAGCGTCGTGGCGAGGCTTGCAACGGCGGGCGGCAGGCTTGCGGCATTCATGTTCACGTTCAGCCCGATGCCGAGCACAATATGCCGCACCTGGTCCGGTTCTGCTCTCATCTCGGTCAGCAGCCCGCCGATCTTCCGTTCTCCTGAAAAAATGTCATTGGGCCATTTGATCTGGGCATGAACCTCGGTCTGCTTCCGTATGGCCGAAACAACGGCCACGGCGCCCATAAGGGTCACAAGGGGCGCCTTGTTCGGCGCGATCTTTGGACGAAGAATAACGCTCAGATACAGATTCCCTTTCGGTGAGATCCAGGTCCTGCCGAGCCTTCCTTTGCCGCCCGTCTGGACCTCTGCCGCAACGATCGTCCCCTCGGGCGCGCCTGCCGCGGCCATTTCGACGGCGGCGCTGTTCGTTGACTCCACCTCAGCCAGCAGGTGCACCTTCCTGCCGATCATCTTTGTCTTGACTGCAGCCTCGATATCCCTGAGATTGATCGCGTCGGGAATGCTCATGAGCCTGTATCCTTTCGATGGTACGGCCTCGATCTCATATCCTTCCTGTTCGAGCGCCTTGATGTGCTTCCAGACAGCCGCGCGGGTGATATTCAATTTTAGCGCAAGCTTCTCGCCTGAAACGAACGCTGACTTCGAAATTGTCAGCAGGCGAAGTATGTCGTCTTTGGTCATATGCTGCACATGGCGGCTGCAGGCTTCCGCCTGCCTCCGGAGCGCGCCCTAGACGGACACGGCCACTCCCCTTACGCCTTACCTCTCACGGATTCAAATTATCTTCATGCTGATATCCGCTGCAGGCGCTGAATGAGTCAGGGCGCCGGCGGATATGAGGTCCACGCCCGTCTCTGCTATCTGCCGGACCCTTGCAAGCGATACATTGCCTGACGCCTCAGCAAAAGCGCGGCCGCTGATGATCCTGACCGCCTGCCGCATCATGTCAAGCGGCATGTTGTCGAGCATGATCACATCAGCCCGTGCTTCCAGGGCCTCTTTAACCTCATCGAGCGTCTTTGTCTCGACCTCGATTTTGAGAAGATGATGGGCCTTGTTCCGTGCCAGCTCTACAGCCCCGGTTATGCCTCCGGCGGCCGTTATATGATTGTCCTTGATCAGGATTCCGTCATAGAGCCCGAACCGGTGGTTCCTGCCGCCGCCGATACGGACCGCGTGTTTCTCGAGCGCACGAAGACCAGGAAGCGTTTTCCGCGTATCCAGGATTTGCGCCTTCGTGCCCTGTATGCGCTCAACATACTGCGCTGTCAGGGTGGCGATGCCGGAAAGATGCTGAAGGATGTTCAGCGCCACCCGCTCGCCGGCAAGAAGCACCCGGGTCTTTCCCGACACCCTCGCAAGCACGGCGCCCGCCTTTATTGTATCACCTTCTTTGGCAAGCGGCTCGTATTTGATGGCGGGATCGAGAGAATGGAACACCTCACGAACAATATCGATCCCTGCCAGAACAAGGCCCTCTTTCGCCTTGATCTCCGCAATGGCAACAGCATCGGAGGGGACGATCGCCTCGGAGGTCACATCTCCGCTTCCGATGTCTTCGGCAAGGACCTGTAAAATGAATTGTGTAAGATCGAGATCCACTGTCTGTCCCGGTGCTTCTATATGATCTGCTTGCATCCGTGATTGTCTGCGGCCGACACTGGCCCTATTTCAGCATCTTCACATTCTGCTCAAGCTTCTCCCGCTTTGCCTTCAGCTCCTCGAGCTTTGCCGTGTCCTTTTCCACAACTGCCTTGGGCGCCCGCTCCACGAAATCCCTGTTCGACAGTTTCTTGGTGAACAGCGCAAGGTCCTTCTCAATCCGCTCCAGCTCCTTGCCGAGCCGGTCGCGTTCCTGTCCGAGGTCCAGCACTCCCTCGAGCGGCACGTACACCTCGGCACCCTTGATGACGCCGGCTGCCGCGCCCTGCGGCTTTGCTTCCTTCTCACCGATGCGGAGTTCCGCGAGCCGCGCAAGGGTCCTCACATAGCCCGCGTTCTTCTCAAGATGCTCGCCGAGCTCCCGGTCTTCGACTTTGATGATGGCCGAGATCTGGGACGACGGCGGAATGTTCATCTCGCCCCGGATGTTACGGATCGCCGAGATCGCGTCCATCACCATCTGCATGTCCTGTTCCGCCCCGGCATTCAGCAGCTTCTCATCAGCCTGCGGATACGCTGATATCATGATCGAGTCGCAAGCCGCCCCTTCTCCTTTTTCCTCTCCCCCCGGGGGAGAGGGCCGGCCTGCCCCGTTAGAGGCGCAGCCTCTTTCGGGGGGTGAGGGGGAATTCCGCGCTCCGCACTCCGCACTCCGCACTGCCTTCGGAAGTTTCTGCCATATTTCCTCGGTGATGAACGGCATGATGGGGTGCAGCAGTCGGAGCGTTGCTTCGAGCGTCGTCACCAGCGCGGTCTGGGCGGCTTTCCGGGCCGGCGAGCCCTTCTCCTGGTTCAGTCCGGGCTTCGAGAGCTCCAGATACCAGTCACAGTACTCATGCCAGATGAAATGATAGAGGCTTGAGGCTGCGTCGTTGAAGCGATAGTCCGCGATGGCCTTCTGCGTGTCCTTGATGGCAACCTGGAGGCGCGAGAGGATCCATCGGTCGGCAAGTGACGAATGGGGAGTGAGGGGTGAAGAGTACGGAGAAAAATCCTCTTCCAGGTTCATGAACACAAAGCGACTGGCATTCCAGAGCTTGTTGGCAAAATTGCGGTATCCCTCGATGCGCTCCGGCGCGAGTTTGATGTCGCGGCCCTGGGCCGCCATGGCCGTGAGTGTGAGCCGGAAGGCGTCGGCGCCGTACTGTTCGATCATGGTGAGCGGGTCGATCACGTTTCCCTTGGACTTGCTCATCTTCTGGCCTTCAGCGTCACGCACCAGGGCATGGATATAGACGTGCCGGAAAGGGACTTCCTTCATGACGTGCAGGCCCATCATGATCATGCGCGCAACCCAGAAGAAGATGATGTCGAATCCCGTGACCAGGACCGATGTGGGGTAGTAGGACGCCAGTTCCTTCGTCTTCTCAGGCCAGCCAAGGGTAGAGAACGGCCAGAGGGCCGAGGAGAACCAGGTATCGAGCACGTCCGTCTCCTGCCGGAGCTTCGCACTTTTGCACGTCGAGCAGGAGATCGCATCATCCCGGCCCACGGTAATCGCGCCGCAGTCGTCGCAGTACCAGGCCGGGATCCGGTGGCCCCACCAGATCTGGCGCGATATGCACCAGTCCTTGATGTTTCTGAGCCAGTCGAAATAGGTATTCTCCCACCCTTTCGGCACAAAGGTGATCCTGCCCTTCTCAACGGCCTCGATGGCGGGTGCGGCCAGCGGTTGCATGGTGACGAACCACTGAGGCGAAAGGTAGGGCTCCACCACGGACTTGCATCGGTAGCACTTGCCCACGGCGTGGCCGTGGTCCTCGGTGGTCACCAGCAATCCCTGCTCCTGCAGCAGCTGGACAACGATGCCGCGCGCTTTCTTGGCCGGCTTGCCGGCGAGCATCTTCAGCACCCCGGCGGAGACGTCGGGGATCTCCTGGAGAATGTCGGCTTTGTCGTCGAGGATCCGGATGCGCGGCAGGTTCGGCGTCTGGCGCAGTCCGGCTTCATAATCGTTGAAGTCATGGGCCGGCGTGACCTTCACCGCGCCGGTGCCGAACTCCAGGTCCACCAGTACCGCGTCGCCCACGATGGGGATCGTGCGGCTCGTGAGCGGCAGCGCAACAGTCCTGCCGATGAGGTCCTTGTACCGGGGGTCAAGGGGATGAACAGCCACGGCCGTGTCGCCCAGCATGGTCTCGGGCCTCGTCGTTGCCACGGTGAGCCGAACGTTGTTGTCGTCGCTCAAGGGATAGGCGATATGATAGAGCTTGCCCTTTTCGTCCTCGTGCTCCACCTCGATGTCCGAAAGGGCCGTGTGGCAGCGCGGGCACCAGTTGATCAGCCGCTCGCCGCGATAGATGAGTCCGTCTTCGTAGAGCCGGACAAAGACCTCGCGCACGGCTTTTGACAGACCCTCATCCATCGTGAAGCGCTCGCGATCCCAGTCGCAGGAGGCGCCGAGTTTTTTTAGCTGGCCGATGATGCGTCCGCCGTACTCCTTCTTCCACTCCCAGACCTTCTCGACAAATTTTTCCCTGCCGAGCGCGTGGCGGTCGACCTTCTCCGTCGCGAGCTGACGCTCCACCACGTTCTGCGTGGCTATGCCCGCATGATCCGTTCCGGGAAGCCACAGCGCGCTGTCGCCGCTCATCCTGCGCCAGCGGACCAGGATGTCCTGAAGCGTGGCATTCAGCGCGTGGCCCATGTGGAGCGAGCCTGTCACGTTCGGCGGGGGAATGACTATGGAATAGGCCCTGCCTCCGGCTTCTGGGGGGGCATGAAAGTAGCGCCTCTTTTCCCATTCGCTGTACCAGGCGTCCTCAACTACGCCTGGTTCGTAGGTTTTGCTCAACTCCCTGTCGGACATGAAAACCCCTTTCAATCTGAAAACAGTGGTTGGGACACGGAAAAAGAGGATACTCCCTGATCCCGCCGCCCTATGCGACCTGCGGCTTGCATGATCCGCGGCTAACCGCTTTTTGTCAAAATTCGTTCTTCACAGATTAATTAAGGTGCAAAGATAGAGCCTGCGTCCCTTGAGCGATCGACGCGCCCGGGAGCGCCTGAACACTACCTTGGCAAACAAGAGGATTACGTTGAATGCCTTCGACGGACCGCGCGGCTGCGCCGCTCTTTCAGCGCGATTGCGCGTCCGAGCGAGAGGGATACAGGCTCGTTCACCAAAATCCGCTATGAGCTCAAATACTTATTGCGGAAAAGCAAAAAGAGGGGACCTGGTCCCCTCCCGTACGCGTGGCTTCGTTGATCGCGGCCCGCTGCTTACCTGCCCGCCTTCAGCCGCTCGATCTCTTCCCTGATGAGCCGCTCCGCGAGATCGGGGATGACCTCCCAAGCCACCTTCTCGAGCACTTCGCGGACGACCCGGACTACCGCTTCCTCGGCAATGCCGCGGACCATGTCCTCGGACACCCCTGCTGCAGCCGGCTGCTGACCGGGGCGCGCGGCCTGCCAGGATCCCTGCCCAGACGGAGCAGCGGCGACCGGCCGTGCCGGTTCGCGGGAAGGCGGCATATACTCATTTGCCGCGCCAACTGCCATGTCGAGGTTATCGAACGTAGTTATCTCGGGCGTCGGTTCCTGCCGTTCGCGGCCGCCGAGTCCCAGCCCTTCCCGGATCTCCTGCACGGCCCGGGGGCCTGTGGGCAGGACCCGCTCCTCGCTCTGCCCGAAAGGGCCTTCGATTTCGATCTCGGGCTCGACCTCGAATACAGACTCCTCCTGGAGCGCGGCGGGTGACCGGCGGAGGTCTGCAGGTGCTGGCGCCTCGCTGATGATATCAAAAATATCCGACGGAACAGACTGCTTCGGCGCCGCCGCTGCAGGGCGGGGCGCTGAGGCGGCGGCGCGCTGAGGCGGCGGCGCGGGCTCGGCGAGCCGGGGCGGAGCCGTGGTGAGCGCCTTCTTCACCTTGCCGATAAGCTCCTGGGATTCAAAAGGCTTTTCAATATGATCAAGAATGCCGGCCGAACGGGCCCGCGTCTCGTCGAACGAATCATCGCGGCCCAGCATGAGAATGACGGGCGTCTGGGCGAGAGAGGCATTCTCTTTCAGTCGCGCAGAAAAACTGTAACCGTCCAGCCGCGGCAGGCCCACGTCGGCCAGAATGACGTCGGGAATAAAGCGCGCAGCTTCGTTCAGCGCTGCCTCGCCGTCGCTCACGCAGGCAACCTCATACTCCCTGCCCGAGAACAACATCTCCACGACCTTCTGGATCGTGATACTCTTGTCTGCCAGTAATAGCTTAACCGCCATGGAAGAACAACCTTTCGAAATCGAGGAGAAGGATCTCCTTGTTGTCGTCGTACAGAAGCCCCCTGATGAATCCGTCGCCCTTGCTCGCGTCCGGCGCCACCTCGTTGGCCTTTATCATCTTTACGATGCTGTCGACCGTGATGCCGAGGGGGGCTTTTTTTTCCTCAAGCAGAATGATGCTCTGCAGGCCTGCCGGAGTCGTCTCCCCCTGGGCCGTGAACCCGATGGGGCTCTGAGGCTTCAGCCCGAGCTTCTGCGCGAGGTTAAATACAGGGTAAATGACGCCCCGGTAGTCGATCAGACCCTCCACATAGGAATAGGCTAGAGGCACTTTCCTGGCGACTCGCCAGGGCAGAATCTCCAGGGCGCCCTCAAGCCGCGCGCCGAACAGCTGCCCGGACAGGAGAAAGAGCAAATAGCTGCCGGTCATAGCAGCCCGTCCTCGTTCAGAAGCAGCACCAGGGCGCCTTCATGCCGAAGGATGCCCCGGAAACAGGTGGTCGAGGGGTTCATCACGCCGGGCGGAAAGGGCGCAGCCTTCTTGTCCGTCTCGAGGATCTCGGCGACCGTATCAACGAGCAGGCCAACCATGCCCTTGATGCCTTTCAGGACCAGCAGGACCTTGCCCGGCAGCCCCTGCATCCGAAGAAGTTTTTTGACGTTCACCACGGGCAGCCATTTGCCCCGGAATTCCGTCTTTCCTTCAAAGATCTCGGTCAGGTTCTTGTCCCGCTCAAGTCCGTGCGGGGCCGTGATCTCCACGACGCTGGAGAGCGGGATCGCGTACTTGTCGCCCTCCAGGGATAATATCACAAAACGGGTGCTCTCTGCCATAATGTTATGCCATCAGGCCCTGGCTGCGAGGGCGGCAGCGCTCAGGACCCGCTTGAGCGCGGTGAGCATTTCCTGTTCGTCGAAGGGCTTGACCAGGTAGTCCTGGGCGCCCATTTCCATTGCCTTCTGTTTGTGCTTGTCTCCTGCCCGCGAGGTCAGAACAATAACAGGGGTCTTGGCAAGGGCGGTGTTCCGCTTCATCTCCGCTATCAGGTCATAACCGTGCATCACCGGCATTTCGAGGTCCGTTATCACCACGTCGAATTTCGCCTTGCCCATCGTTTCGAGGGCCGCCATGCCGTCTGAGGCCACCTCGACCTCGTAGCCGGCGCGGTTCAGGAAGCGCTGCACGAACTTGCGGATGCTGATCGAATCATCCACCACCAGCACCTGGGTCTTGCCCTTCGGCGCAGGAGCGGCCGGAGCGGCCTCTACAGGCTGGACCGCCTGGCGCACCGAGATGACGCTGGCCTTGGCGCCCACCGGCTCCTCGCCGAAGAGCGTTGATATGTTCAGGATCAACCGCACGTTGCCTTCACCGGATATGGTTGCGCCGGAGAAAGCGTTCACGCCCTTGAGATATTCACCCAGTGACTTCACGACGATCTCTTCGCGGCCGGCGATGTCTTCCACCATCAGGGCAATGCGTTTTTCGGCCATGCCGAGGATGAGCGTGGGGTAGCGGTACGATTCGTCCTTACGCGGGAACTTTCCGAGCCCCAGCAGCTCATTCAGCTTCACGAGCCGGATGAGTGAATCACGGAGGTTCACCATTTCCTCGCCGGCGATCCGCTGGATGTCCTTGAAGGAGAAGCGGGTCGTCTCCTCAACGAGGGTCATGGGAATAGCCATTTCCTGGTCCTTGAACTTTACGATCAGCGCCTGGGCGATAGCCAGCGTGAGCGGCAGGCGGATCACGAATTTCGTGCCTACTCCCGGCTCGGTCTTGATCTCGATTCGGCCGTTGATCTTCAAAAGCTGATTCGAGACGACGTCCATGCCGACTCCGCGGCCCGAGACCTTGCTCACCGCTGCTGCCGTGGAGAAGCCGGCGCGGAAGATCAGGTTCAAAGCCTCCGCCTCGGTCAGCCCGTCGGCCTCGGCCCGGGTAAGAAAACCCTTCTCGACTGCCGCCGTGCGGAGCCTGGCAGGGTCCATACCGCTGCCGTCGTCCTGGATCTCGAGCACGATGTTGTTGCCCTCGTGGCGCGCGTTCAGAATGAGCAGGCCCTTCGGGTCCTTGCCCGCCTTCCGCCGCGCATCCGGGGTCTCAATGCCGTGAGAGACGGCATTGCGGACCATGTGCATGATCGGATCGGAGATGATCTCGAAGATCGTTTTGTCGATCTTGGTTTCTCCGCCTGTCACGACCATCTCCACCTCCTTGCCCTCGGCCTGGGACAGGTCCCGCACTGGCCGCTGATAGAGCTGGAACAGCTTGTCCATCTCCACCATGCGCGCCATCGTGATCTCGTCCTGGAGGTTCGTGGTGATCGTGGAGATCTTCGCCGTGTCAAGTTCAAAGGCGTCGAAAAACGCGGAAAGCTCGGTCATGATCTCGTTCGTGTCGTTCGTGATCTCCGTGAGCTTGCGCGACAGGAGATTGAAGTCATCGTAACGGTCGAACTCGAGGTCAAAAAAGTCATGCGTCTGCTGGGCAGGCGCCTGCTGCCCCGGGGTCTGATAATTAAGCGTATACTCGTACTTTTCCTCGAAGGTCTTGACGGTCGTCAAGAGGCGCTTTTGATTGAAGGTGATCTCCTCCCGGAGCGACTTGACGAACTCGATCTGGCGCTCCAGCCGATTGCGGTTCACCACCATTTCGCCTACGAGGTTCATGAGGTTGTCGAGGCGCTCGATGTTCACGCGGATGAACTGCTTCTCCACTTCCGGCGCGTCCATGGCGCGGCGGCCGAGCCCCCGCTTCTCAAGCACGCCGGTGCGCTTTGCCGCTTCGATCTCGATTTTGAGCGACTCCGCATCGGGCGCCGTGTCCGGCGCCTCTTCCAATGGCTCCACTGATATGGCGTCGTCTTCCGCCGATGAGTGTGCCGCCGCTGCCTCTTCCAACGGCTCCACTGATATGGCATCGTCTTTCGCCGGGACCGCGGCAGCCGCTTCCTCCAACGGCTCCACCACGATAGGCTCATCATCAGCGCCGAAGGTCTTTTCCCAGGCCAGGTCAAGCTCATCCTTCGGGGGTTCTACCGGGTCAGGCTCCTTTGAGCGCGTGTCCGGCTTTTCACCGAAACCCTCGGAAAAGGTCTTATCCCAGGCAAGATCGATGTCATCGGAAGACGCAGAAGGCTCTCGGGCCGCCGGAAGCGGCGCCTGCTTGGACTGCGCAGGGGCCAGTGGCGCATTGACCGCTTGCTGGGACTGCGGACGCTCAGCGGCCCCTGGAATGTTCTGGAGAAGGTCCTTGTAGGATTGGGCAATGCCTTCGATCACGAGAGGGTCTTCGGCCTGTTGGGACGAAATGCCGTCGACCATCAGCTTGATTGCGTCAACGGCATCGAAGAGGAAATTGAGGGTGTCCTTGCGGATGGGAAAAGCGCCGGACCGAAACTGACCGAGCATGTCCTCTGCCTTGTGGCCCACTTCGCTGATGCCCTGGTAGCCCATCATGGCGGCGGAGCCTTTGAGCGTATGGGCGGCGCGGAACAGCTCGTCAATGAGCGACTTGTCCGCGGGATTCTTCTCGAGGGAGAGCAGACCTGCATTCAGGTTCTGGAGATGCTCGTTCGCCTCCATGAGAAAGAATTCGATGATTTCTGATTTATCGTACGATGCGGCCATGTCACCTATTCAAGAAACCCGAGCTTGATTTCTTCTTCGCTGGTGGTGACGTTTTCCGCAAGGGGCGGAAGGCTCTCGAAATCGACGGTTGCCGGGGCCGACGCGCGAGTCGGTGCTGTGCTGCGGCTGTCGGCGACGATCTTGAACCGGCCGATCGCGTCGGTAAGCTGCTTTGACAGCTCGGCCAATTTGCCGATGGTTGTCACCGTTTCCTGGACCCCCACGGTCGTTTCCCGCGTCACTTTTGAAATGGTGCCCATTGACTGCACGACGCTGTCCGTGACCTTTACCTGGTCGCCGGCGGCCCGGGTGATCTCAGTCACAAGGCCGGCGGATTGCTTAACGATCTGTTCGATCTCGCGGAGCGCTGTTCCGGCCTGGTCGGCGAGCCGCGTACCTTCCTCCACCTCGCGCGTCCCTTCTTCCATGACGGTCACGGCCTCGCTGGTCTCGACCTGGATGCCCTTGATCAGGCCCGTAATGTCCTTCGTCGCCCGGCCCGCGCGTTCCGCCAGCTTTCGCACTTCGTCGGCAACAACGGCGAAGCCTTTGCCCTGCTCACCGGCCCGCGCAGCTTCAATGGCGGCATTCAGCGCCAGCATGTTCGTTTGGGTGGCGATCTCGTTGATCACTTCAATGATGGCGCCGATCTCAAGAGACCGTTCGCCGAGACCTTTTATCTTTTTTGCCGTTGACTGCACGGAACCCCGGATGCGCTGCATACCCTTGATCGTCTCGGTCACTGACGCTCCGCCCTTGACGGCCGCCTGGGTGGCCCGGTGGGACGCCTGCGTGGCGGCATCAGCGTTCTCGGCCATCCGCTGGATCGTGAGGGAGAGATTATTCACCGACTCCGATGCGCTGCGGATCTGCATGGCCTGCTGTTCGGCGCCGGCGCGCATCCGGTCCGAGGACATCAGGATCTCCGACGTGGAATGCCGGATCTCGCCGGCCACGTTCCGCGCATGGGTGACGAGCTGGGCCAGGCCGTTGATCATGAGGTTGAAGGCGTCAGCCACGGAGCCCAGGGCGTCAGCGGTCACTTCCGCCTTTGTGGTGAGGTCGCCCTCGGCGGCGGAGCTCACGACGGACAGGAGGCCCATGACCTGGTTCTGCATCTTGTCCCGGTCCGACTCGCTCTGGACAAGGCCCTGGAGGCGCTGGATGGTCTGGTTCAATGTTTCGCCGAGCTGGCCCAGTTCGTCGCCCGTCACGATCTTGGCCGTCTTGGTCAATTCGCCACGGCCCAGCGCTTCAGCCACTTTCATGAGATCGCGCACAGGCGAGACGATCCGGTAGGCGAAAAGGAGCGTCACAACGGAAAGGATGCCGAGAAAAACGATGCCCACGGCCATGATGGTCGTGAGCAGATTGTTGATCTTCTTTTTAAGCAGCGAGATGTTCAGCCCTACGTGGACCGTGCCGAGGGTGCCGCGCGCCACCGGCGAGGCTACGTCAATGACCTCATGCACCGCGCCCCGGAAGGGGATCGTCAGCTCTTCAGTTCCGAAGGGGGCGCCGGGGGCCAGCGTGTTGGCTGCCTGGAGCTGGGAGGGAAATGCGCCTGTCTCGAAAGAGGATACGAGCACCTCGCCCCTGCTGTCCCGCACGAAGACATACAGTACGTCGGGCTGGCTGATGGCCTCGCCCAGGACGAACTGCAGGCCGTTCACATCGGAGGCCCTGAGCGGCTCGGCCGCCCTGACGCTCAGGCCGTCGGCAAGGATCACGGTCTTGTTCAGCGCCTCGTCTACCAGGGTCCGGTTGATCTTGTAGGAGATGAACGCAAGGATCGCCGCTCCGAAGAAGGCGGCCATGCCCAGGATCACGACGACGATCTTGGTCCTGATGCTGATCCGGTAGAAGAGCTTATGGGACAGATTCTTCAGAATCTTCATGCGTCATACTCCTTGTGCCTGCCGCGAAGGGTTGGATACACGACAACGGCGGCTGAGCCGCCCGATGTGTTTTGGGCCGTCTGGTCGTTCACGCAAGCTTAACCGCTGAAAAGAGCCGTTCGATATCGAGCAGGCCGGCGGCCTCGCCCTCCCGCTGCACCACGGACTTGAAATACCGGGTCGGGCCCGTGTTTTCCGACGGCAAAGGCAGAAAACTGCTTTCAGGGACCGATGCCACCTCGATCACGTTGTCTACGATGATGCCGAGCAGGATCGCATGATGCCTGATAATAATGATCTGTTCGGGTTTCGACTGCGGCGGCAGCGAGAGCGCGAAGCGGATGTCTATTATGGGAACGATGTTACCGCGAAGGTTGATGGTCCCGAGCACGTGAGGCGGGGTCGTGGGGACGGGGAAAATTTTCTGCGCGATGATGATCTCCGTCAGCACCTCGATCGGCAGGGCGTATAACTCCTCACCGATGGAAAAAAGGCACAGCCGTATTTCCTCTTCCGGTACTACATCCACCACCTCGGCGCTAACGTCATTTCCTAACTCGGCCAAAATGAGGCCTCCCCGTCCAGGGGTCAGATGTACTTTTTCACGGCCTTCAGGAGATCCTCGGGCTGGAAAGGCTTGATCAAGTATTCATCTGCTCCCTGCTTCATTCCCCAGAACTTGTCGCTCTCCTGGTCCTTGGACGTGACCATGATAATAGGGATGTTCTTGAACTTCTCGTTGTTCTTGATATCCCGGCAGACCTGAAAGCCGTTCTTTTTCGGCATGACCACGTCGAGGATAATGAGATCGATCTTCTCGGTCTTCACCTTCTCTTCCGCCGCTTCGCCGTCCATGGCGGTCACGATGCTATGACCGGTTGACTGCAGGGCCGCCTGAAAAAGCTGAAGTTCCGCCAGACTGTCATCGGCAATAAGAATTTTGGCCATGCTGACTCTCCTTTGACCCGGAAAAAACGGGTGCTGAAAAAATAACATATTTCTTTGGGTTTGTCAAGATTTCCCGAGGGATTCGCCGCCCTTCGGCCTCCGCAGGATCGGGCTATTTCGCCCTTCTGATCAGATTGACGGACAGCAGGATGAAGAGCGCTTTCGCCACCTCGAACTCGCCCAGGCAGGAAGCGTCGAGAATGTCCTGGATAGTGCGCCTGCCGTCGACGAGAGAGAAGATATTTGTATCCATCTCGCTCAATCCCCTGCGCGTGAGCTCCTCGGCGTTCCCGATAAGCGGCTCAAATACAACGGTAAAGTTGGGGATCTTCTGCTGAATGAGCACCCACTCATCGGCACGGCGCGCCCCTTCCAGGAGCAGGTCTTCCACCTTCAGGCGAACTGCGTTCGCGAAGGCAGGGGGCGTGGCCTTCTCAAAGAAAAAAACGCCCTCGCGCCAGGACATGATCTTATAGACCTCGCGCTCCGTGTGGGTCTTGAGACAGTCGGCAAAAGATTTGCTGTCGATCAGCTTTTCCCTGACCAGCACCGTATCGATGGGCTCCTTGGTTTTTTCAGCGATGCGGAGCACCTGGGCGAGCTGATCGTCCTTCAGTTTGCAGGAGGTCCGCAGCAGCCCGTCCAGGGCCGACCTGCCGTTCCCGCAGGACGTGCTGGCGAATACCACTTCGCCGTCCTTAAAGCAGATCTCGCCGCCGTCGCCGCCCCGGGTGATCACGAGCCGGCCGGTCTGGCGTTGCAGGCCCAGCATCTGAAGCAGCTCGATGATCCTGAACGTGGCCAGATTGCCTTTGATGCCCGCATTGTTGGCCGGCAGCGTTTTTGCGATCTCCCGCCGGACGATCTCGGGCAGTGTGTTCTTGACGAATTCTTCGAGAGCCCGCTCCACTGCGTCCCGCACTACCGACTCGATGCCGGCGGATGGCGCACTGGGTGCGGTCGGAGCAGGGCGCGGAGCAGGGGGCGCTGCCGGAGGCGCGACGGCCCGGGGCGGTGCAGGGGCCGCTGCCGAAGGAGCAGGTACGGCCGCGCCGCCCTGCTTACTTATGACCTCCCGGATCTTGGCGATTAGCTCATCGGGCTGAAAGGGCTTGGTGAAATACTCGGCAATGCCGAGCACATCGACAAATTTGGACCCTACTTTGTCGCCCTTGGAGGTGACGAGAATGATGGGGGTGTCCTGAAATTCGGGGTCTTCCTTGAGGGTCTTGCAGACCTGAAAACCGTTCATCTTCGGCATGACGAAGTCGACGAGAATAACCGCCGGTTTCTCGGCCTTCGCCTTCGCGATGCCTTCTTCGCCGTCAGAGGCGAGAACGACCTGGAACCCCTGCGACGACAGGATCATGTCGATCAGACGTTGGACCGTCGGGCTGTCATCAATGCTCAGAATCTTTTCGCCGGCCATAGTGCCTGTAACCTCCGGAATCAATGCCTAATTTTGATATTACCTATACGAAAAGTCTTTGTCAACTGCTTATTTTTTTTGTTTTGCACCTGTACTGCTCAAAAGGAGCGTCTTTCGGTTTCCGACCCTCTGTTTCGACGGCCATATTCGTTCACGTTTCTTATTGATGAACAGACACCTCTGCCAGGGCCCGCATCGGACCAGAGGATCTGATGCGCTCAAGCTGCTCTTCGTTCCAGACAAAGAGGGAACCGGCATAGGCAAGGGAGTTGAAAGAGATGTCCTCGAAGAACTCTTTTGACCGGGGCGCGAGCAGCATCCAGCCGCGGGCAATGAGGAGACAGTATGGCAGGGACTGTCTTTGGAGAATATTGTCAGCTGCCGGCTCCATCCCGACACGCTGAAGCATCTTCCCGTAAAGCTCAAAGGTTATGCGCGCTGCATCGCGCGGTGAGACGGCGAGGGGTCGATGGAGCCGCTCAAAGGCGTGCAGAAAGGGAAAACCCGGCACCCTATTCCCGTTAACCGATGCCAGCAGGGACTCGATGGGAATTGCCGGGCCCTGAGGCGCCAGCGGAAGGCGGACCATCTGGAGGTGTTTATGCGGCTGGCTGGCGCCTCCCTCCCGTCCTCCGTTGTAAAAGCCCAAGCCTTCGAATTCGGCCATGCAGGTCCAGAGCGCCTCGAAATCCCCGACCGTCAGGAGCTCTTCCTGGTCTTCGTAGTTCTTCGTGATGATCAGCAGGTGGTGATCAACGACATTGAACTTGTTCAGGAGCGCCGTATGGGTCGCCGAGATATCGGCAACAACGAGGTCCGGCTCCGGCGGCTGGAAAGGATCGGACTTCTCGCCCCGGCCTGCAGCGGAATCCTGTTTCTGCCGCTCCTCCTGCTTCCGCTTCAGGCCGGCAAGCACACGGACAACGAACCGCATGCCGCCGTCATCGATGTAGGCAACACGGGTCGGATAGGAAAAGAGCGCGCCCGTGCGAAGAGCGCGCTCGGTAGTGCTCACGATATTTTGCCAGAGGGTCCCCTTCTTCAGCATGCTCTCACCAATGGGACACAACGTCCTGCAGGATCAATGCTCTCATAAGCTGCGCGCCGGCCCGGACCTCATTGATCTAGCGCGACGTGGGTCTCCGTGCTTGCCGGGGAACGACCTCACCAGGATTTGCTGGAAAGGTAGTATAGCATAAAAAGGCGTTTTTCTGCCAGCCTCACAAACAAGGGGCCCGCATGCTTCTGCATGCGGACCCCGTATCATACGCGCAACGTTGTCAGGACGCTTTCAGCTCCTTATCGATCCGCTGATTCGCCTGAACGAGCGCTGTTCTTACCGGATCCCTCTTTCATCCTGAAGCGGCAATAAATGAATTGCTGCGGCACACCCGTCGGGGTCATGTGTGTCTCTTCGCGTACTGACTGGAGCTGAAAGCCTTCGCCGAATTCCTGGCTGAGCGATTCAGACGTGTACCGCATCACCGGCAGATTACAGCATTTCGGCGGAGCTTTCGGTCCAAAGGTCGAAATAATCAAGTGGCCCGCCGGCCGGAGAGTCTGTTTCAGTACCTCAATATACCGCTGACGGTCGGCAGCATCGGTCAGAAAGTGGAAGACGGCACGGTCGTGCCAGAGGTCGACGGATTCTTGAAAACGGAACGTAGTCGCATCAGCCTCGATCCACGTCACCTTGCCGGCGCGCTCGCCGAGCCGTTCCTTCGCGTAGGTGATGGACTGCGGCGAGAGGTCCAGCACCGTCACGTTCTGATAGCCTGCATCGAGAAGGCTGTCGACAAGCGTAGAAGCGCCGCCGCCCACGTCGATGATCCTTGCCTCACGTCCTATGCCGGTCTCGGCTATAAGCTCGTGCGAGATGCGAGGCTGTGTCTGGTACCATCCCACCCCTGCAGGGCCGCCTCGTGCATATGCCTGGTCCCAGTGTTCCCGGGAACTCTTCCTGCTCCGAAAAAGTCCTAACATGTTGATCCTCCCCTGAAGCAATGAATGTCGTCTCGGAGTTGACGATCTATGTTAGCAGTATATATTTATATTATCCTGAAAAAAACATTTAACCGCGAATTGACGCGAATCTTCAAAAATTTTAACTAAATACACAAGTCACCTAACTGGTGCATCAGCAGAGCGACAAGACAGACGCGCTACCCGTTCATCCTCTTTGCCACTTCATCGATGAACTCCTCGGTCAGCGCGTGCTTCTTAGGTTTTGGATCTGCGATGAGCGCAAGGTCCTTGGTCATAACGCCGTCCTCAATGGTCCTGATCACGACGGACTCGAGGCGATGCGCGAAGTCCACGACGTCCTTCGTGCCGTCCAGCTCCCCCCGCCTCGCAATGGCGCCGGTCCAGGCAAAGATGGATGCCACGGAGTTCGTCGACGTCGGCTTTCCTTTGAGGTGTTCGTAATAGTGCCGCATGACCGTACCATGGGCGGCCTCGAACTCGTACGTGCCGTCAGGCGACACGAGCACCGAGGTCATGAGGCCCAGGCTGCCGAAGCCGCTGGCCACCATGTCGGACATGACGTCGCCGTCGTAGTTCATGCAGGCCCAGAGCATGCCGCCCTCGGACTTCATGATCTGCGCCACGGCATCGTCGATCAGGAGATAGCGGTACTGAATGCCCGCCTTCCCCATCTCCCCTTTTGCCTTCTCCGCCTCGTCGGCGAAGACGTCGCGGAAGAACCCGTGATACTGCTTCGAAATGGTATCCTTGGCGCCGAACCAGAGATCCACCTTCTCTGTGACGGCGTAATTGATGCAGGACTTCGCAAAGCTCCGGATGGATTTTTCGGTATTATGGATACCCATGATCACGCCGGGGCCCTTGAAGTCATGGATCGACAGAACCTGTTTTGCTCCGCCTCCGGACGGAGAGAACACAAGCTCTGCCTTGCCCGGGCCGGCTACTTCGATCTCCACGCTTTTGTAAATATCGCCATAGGCGTGGCGGCCAATGAGGATGGGCTTCTTCCAGCTCCGGACCACGGGCGGGATATTCTTGATGATGATGGGCTTGCGGAAGACCGTGCCGTCAAGGATCGAGCGGATCGTTCCGTTGGGGCTCTTCCATTGCTGCTTGAGGCTGTATTCCTTCAGCCGCGCCGCGTTCGGCGTGATCGTGGCGCACTTGACGCCCACGCCGTACTGCTTGATCGCCTCGGCCGCCTCAACAGTCACCTTGTCGTCCGTATCATCGCGGTGCTTGATCCCGAGGTCGAAATATTTGAGATCGATCGTCAGATGGGGCAGGATGAGCTTGTCCTTGATCATCTTCCAGATGATCCTGGTCATCTCGTCGCCGTCCATCTCCACGATGGGATTTTTTACTTTAATGGTCACTGCATGTCCTCCTGTCCTTGTCCGCTCATGCCAGCGCAGCGGGTCGGCGCGGGTTAATTACTGTGACTTTTCTCAACTGTTCATTCATTCCCGTGCCTGGAAAACCGAAAGACAGCATCATTCACCGCGATGGCGCCAAGGTCGCAAAGGAAATCCTATATTCGAATTTCAACAGCGTTAAAACCTTCGCTTTTTTCGCGCCCTGGCGGTTCAACGGCTTTAGTTTTTCTTTACATTAGTCTGCGACGGAGCTTCACTGACTTTTTTTCCAGTCTTAGGCGAAGCCTCGTTCTCATTTTTGCATTCTCAAAAAAACCACATAGGCGCCGCTGCCGCCCTTTTCGCGCGGCGCAGGATGGAACTCGGCCACCATGCCTTTGCCCTGCTCCCGCAGCCATGCGGCAACCGCACCCTGCAGCACCGGCCCGTCAGGTGAGTTGATCCCCTTGCCGGTGATGACGAGCACGGCCTTTCTTCCTCGCATTGACGCGGAAGAGATGAAATGACCGAGACGATGCAGCGCCTCGTCCTTCGGCATGCCGTGGAGATCCAGCTCCTCGGAGATGGAGATCGTGCCGCGCTTGAGCTGGCGCATTCGGCCTGCTGCCGAGGCATGATGCAGCTCTTCCTCGTCAACGGCAGGGGCCTGCTCGCGGAATGACGGGCCGAGCTTGGTGAGCTCCTGCAGGAAGAGATCCCTGTCCTTCTCTTCAGCCTTCTCCGCGCCGCCTGGCTTGGTGGTTGCCGTTCGCTTCCCCGTTCTCTTTGCCACCGGACGGGTGCCTGTTCGCTTGACGTCCCCGACAGAACGAAGAAATAACTCGTCGTCGTCGATATCTTCCGGCAACGAGGGGCGGACGACCTTCTGCGGTTTTTTTTCTGCAGAGGGCTTTTCACGCACCAGACCCCTGAGGTCCTTGAACGGCCGATGGTCGAAGTCTGGGCGGGTGGGTTCTGTTTTTTTTCTTTTCTTCATGGCACTAGCGGGAAACACAGTGTACCGGAAATCACGATGTTTGGCAAGAGCACGCGGATGGCACCGCTGGTGGAGGTCCGTGGTTGTTGCTGGACTTTTTGCTGAACTTGTGGTACAAAAACCATTATGTTGCGAATTCCTGAAGGCTTGAAGTTCGACGACAAAGGGCTCATTCCTGCCATCGTTCAGGACTGGAAAACGAACGAGGTCCTGATGGTGGCCTACATGAACGCCGAGTCGCTCAAGAAGACCGTCGAGGAAGGCTTGACCTGCTTCTGGAGCCGGTCGCGTCAGGAGTTCTGGGTCAAGGGGAAAACGTCCGGCAACGTGCAGCGCGTCAAGGACATTCTTTACGACTGCGACAAGGATACCCTTCTCGTCAAGGTGGAGCCTGCAGGGCCTGCCTGCCACACGGGCGAGCGGACCTGCTTCTTCCGGAGCTTTTCAGACAAAACATAGCGCGACTGAAGGCGGAAACCAAAATCCGCCACGAAGAACAACAATGCGCCGCTTCGAGTCGTGGCCCGTGAAATTATTTCTGACTTTACTTCGTGCCTTAGTGCCTTCGTGGCAATCTTTAGGTTTTTTTCCGAAATTCCGCATTCTTACCACAGGAGGCTGTCATGAGCGCTGATCAGGGATGTCTTTTTTGCAAGATCATAGCACAACAAATTCCGGCAAAGACTGTTTACGAAGACCAGCTCGCAATTGCCTTTGAGGACATCAATCCTCAGGCGCCGGTGCATGTCCTGATCGTTCCGAGGAAGCACATCCCCGACATCTCGAGTATGACCGACAAGGACCGGGAGCTTGTTGGACATCTCTTCTGGGTGGCTGCAAAGCTCGCTTCTGAGAACGGCCTCATTGGCGGCGGATACCGAATGGTAATCAACAACGGGCGGGAGGCGGGCCAAACCGTGTTCCATATCCATCTGCACCTGCTCGGCGGCCGCGTCTTTGCCTGGCCTCCTGGTTAATCAGCCTGAAAAAACAATTTTTATCAGCCCTTCCAAATATGATCTGTGTCCAATAACTTTTTTTGAATACTCGTTACTTCTTCCCGTCGAGACGCAGCGCCATCATCAACACGCTTGCCAGGAGCGCCAAGGCAGACCCGAAACCGAAAGCTGCTGCCGCTCCATACCCCTGCCAGATAAGCCCAAAGAGCAATGATGCCGGCAGCGCGCCGATCCCCACCACAAGATGATAAAGCCCGAAACCGGAACCGCGCAGATGAGCCGGCGCCAGGTCGGCAACGAGCGCCTTTTCCACCCCTTCTGTCAAACCGAAGTATATCCCATAAAGTCCGAAAAGGGCCCAGGCATGCCACTGCTGGCTGGCTGCTCCAAAGCCGGCGTAAACCAGCGCGTACACGATCCATCCGGCGATGATCACGCGCTTCCGCCCGAACCGGTCGGACAGAATGCCGCCAGGTATGGAGAAGGCCATTTTGACAATATGCAGGGCAACCCAGATGGCCGGCAGCAGCACCACGGGAACGCTGAGAGCCTGCGCCTGGAGCAGCAAAAATGCATCAGTGGAATTACCCAGCGTGAAGATAAAAAGGACGAGCAGATATTTTCTGAATCCCTGCGGCACTTCTGCCAGGGCGCTGCGGACGTTGATACGCGCGCCTGGTGGCGCGGGTGACGGTCTGTCTTTGCGTTCCTTCAGTCCAAACAGCAGCAGCAGCACCGCCAAGGTGCCGGGAATAAAGGAGAGAAGAAATACGGTCTTGAGATCGCCCTGCAGCAAAAACAACAGTCCCATGGCGAGGAGCGGGCCGACAATGGCGCCGCCGTGGTCCATGGCCCGATGAAAACCGTAGGCTGTTCCGCGCGCTTCGGGCGGTGTTGAATCGGCGATCATCGCGTCCCGCGGCGATGTTCGGAGGCCTTTGCCGACGCGGTCGGAGAACCTGAGTCCGAGCACGGCTGTCCAGGACGTTGCCACGGCGATCAAGGGCCGGATGATATTCGAGATAGCATAGCCGGCAACGATCCAGTTCTTGCGCCGCTTTACGCGATCCGACAGATAGCCTGAATAGAGCTTCAAAAAAGAAACGGTAGACTCGGCAAAACCTTCGATCACGCCAATCGCCACGGGACCAGCGCCCAGCACGGCGGTGAGAAATATCGGCAGCAACGGATATATCATCTCTGACGCGGCATCATTGAGAAAGCTGACGAAGCCGAGAATGATGATATTACGATTCAGCCCTTTCTTCAAAAAACCGAGCGGCCCTGGTTTGTTGTGCTGATTGTTTTCTGCCGGCTCCAACGGTTCATCTCCTTATCGCAGCAACAGCCACGCCTTCAGTGTAAATGCCGCCGAGTGGCAACGCAGCAACTCTACCACAGTTACTTTCGCAACGTCAACGACAGACTTGTTTTCTCTACAGCGGAAATAGAATAAGTTACTGCGTCAGCGATGCGATTATTCTTTTCCACAGATAAATCTGAAAAGCCGTTCACAAGGCTGTTCGCAAAGCCATCGTTCTCGTTATTCACATTCTTGCACAGTACACCTGAGCGGAACCTCACGGGCTTGTCCTTTTAGAAAAGGGATGCCTTTCAATTCCTTACGCACTCTTTCCACAAATTCACAGGCCCTACTACTAAGACTACTATTTTTATTTATTCTTTATAATAGAAGAGCTTCTCTTGATAACCCTCTGAAGAGCCCAGGAGAGGGGTTGAGTTTACTTTATAATTGACGGTTCAATTCTTTTTTGATATAGTAATATACTATTTTACAGCTACGCTCGTTCCGGGGTACCGAATCTGTTTTCTGTGCAGAGGTGGAGTGGATGAACAGCAATAAACTCATGGCGATCAAGAAGAAGCTGGAGAAACAAAAAGAATCGCTTCTTCAGGAAGCCGAACAGACGCTGAACGACCGGATCGGAAAAGAGAAGGAGAGCATCCCTGATCCAACCGACCAGGCAGTGGCCGAGCTTGATGATAATTTTACGCTGCGTCTTCGCGGCAGAGAGCAGAAGCTGCTTAAGAAGATCGAGGAAGCGATCGGCCGGATCGATGAAGGAACCTACGGGGTCTGTGATTCCTGCGGAGAACAGATCGGCGTGAAACGGCTTGAAGCGCGGCCCGTAACGACCTTGTGTATTGAATGTAAGACGCAGCAGGAAGAGGAAGAAAAATTGCTTGAAAGAAAAGCTTGATAAAGAAGGAAGGAATGGTGGGCGATGCAGGGTTTGAACCTGCGACCCCTGCCGTGTGAAGGCAGTGCTCTCCCGCTGAGCTAATCGCCCGAAGCAGAGACAGTTGTAACACAGTGAACGCGGGCAAGTCAAGTCAAAATATCAGATCCTCGCAAAGGATCGTGTCAGAATTTCGCCGGAAAGAAGGGCGCTGCGGATTGCAGCGCCCTCTCCTGTTTTTAGCCGATCCCGCATCTTTTTTTCTCACAGAGGCGAGAAGTAATATTTAGCTGCAAGACGCTGCGTCGGCGGACGGCAGGCAACTGCTGTTGCATTGAAACAAGAAGCGAGATGCTCTTTGCGATGGGCCGCAAGGGCCCGCTGATGATGCCGGTGCGGGTCACTGCGCGATCAGGTAGGCGCATTTCAGGTAGTTCGTCTCCCGGGCGGCGATCTGCGACGGATGGTCCCGGGCCTGGGACCGCATCTCAAGCAAAGAAGTCTGCCTGCCGGCGTCGTGAGCGGCGTCGATCAGCATTTCCCGGAACAGATCCGCATCGATATGATGGGAACAGGAGCAGGTGACGAGCAGGCCGCCCGGCTGCAAGAGCCGCAGTGCGCGAAGATTGATCTCCTTGTATCCCCGCAGCGCCTCCCGGACCTTTGCACGGCTTTTAACGAAGGCCGGAGGATCAAGAATAATGCACCCGAAGCGTTCTTTGTTCTTGTCACGCTTCCGTAATTCCTCGAACACGTCAGCCGTGATAAATCGGGCAGGGAGTCCATTCAGGTTTGCGTTTTGCACGGCAAGATCAACGGCACGCTGCGAAGAGTCCAGGCCCGTCACTTCCGCAGCTCCAAATCGCGCAGCCGTCAGGGACCAGGCGCCGACGTAACAGAAGCAGTCAAGAACACGACGACCCCCCACCAGGCCTTTCAGGGCCTGTCGATTCTCCCGTTGATCGAAGAAAAACCCCGTTTTCTGTCCCTCAAGAACGTCAATACGGTAGGTGATCCCCGATTCTTCAAAGTGTACCGGTCCGTCGAGCGATCCGAGCGCTACGCGTGTCTCCCGCGGAAGCCCCTCAAGTTCCCGGGCCGCAGAGTCGTTCTTGAACACGATGACCGCGGGCGCGTATTCCTCGCGCAGGGCCGTGACGATGACCTCGAGAAGGGCTTCGATCCCCGCGGTCAATGACTGCACGACAAGGGTGTCTGCATATTTGTCCACTATCAGGCCGGGGATGCCGTCGCCTTCGCTGAACAGGGCGCGGAAGGAATCTCCGAAGCCGAGGCGTACGCGGATCTCCCTGGCGGCGGCTATCCGTGTGCGAAAAAAGCGCAGATCGATCTGGTCCTGATGACGGGAAATAATCCGTATGGCGATGAGCGCGTGAGGATTGATGTAACCGCGGCCGATGAACCTGCTGGCATGATCAAGGACGTCGACAAGCTCCCCGGCAGCAAAGGACGACAAGGGATCCGAGATCTCGTTGCTGAAGATCCAGGGATGGCCGCGTTGAACGCGGCGCTCTTCTTTTTTCTTGAGATGGATTGGTTTCAAGAGAAATAGGGGTCCCCGCGGAGAGGCCGGGGATAACATACTGAGCTGAACGGTTCCTGCGTCGTTAGCCTCGGATCAGGAAAAAGCGAACTGCGTTCCGGTACAGGTGGACATTACAGCCTGTTTTCCACGTGCGATTCATTGCGCAGGGTCTGGAGCCATACGCGGTAGTTATTTTCCATCTTCTGCTGATAGAGGGAATTCGCTATCTCCTCGCGCACCTGGTCGAGGGGCTTCACGGGCGTCCGCACGTCCTCGAGCCTGATGATATGGAAGCCGCTGTTCGTCCTAAGCGGGCCGGCAATGCCTCCGGGCTGCAGGGCGCGGGTGGCCAGGTCGATCTCCGGCAGAGCGTGGTCTCTCTGGATATATCCAAGATCGCCTTCAAGGCGGGCAGACGGCCCCTCCGAGAGCTCTTTCACGAGAGCGACGAAATTCTCGCCCGACTTTGCCCGTGCAGCGATCCGGGTCGCCTTCTCCTCGATGACGCGGATCTCGGCTGCCGGCGCATTCTCAGGCAGACGGATAAAGATCTGGCGGACGCGGATCTCCTGGGGAAGGGCATAGGCGCCGCTGTTCAACTCATAATAGCGCCGCACCTCGGCCTCGTCAACGGAGAGGCCTGCGCGGACAGATTTGTCCCTGATCCGCGAGATGGTGATGTTCTCCTTGAGCTCGCTGCGATACTGCTCCACAGTAAGCCCCTCGGCGGCTAGTGCGGCCTCGAACTGTTTGGTGTTCCAGGAATTTCTCCGCTTGATGTCCTCGATGGCATCAGCCACTTCTTTGTCCGTTGCGTCAAGTCCGGCCCGCTTTGCCGCTGACAGCTGCAGCTTCCGGTTGATCAGCTCTTCAAGCATCATGCTGTTGTTCACCGCCGCGTCCTTCTGCTGCGCCTCCCGGACTTCCCGTTCCAGGTCGCTCATGGTGATGATCTCTTCATTCACCACGGCCACGACCCGGTCGATCACCACGGAGCCGTCGGCGGTTCCGGTCAGAGCATGGGCGAGCAGAAGCAGGGGGAGCGTGATCAGCGTTATAAGGTTTTGTTTCATGTTCTTCTCTCCTACGGCAAAAGCGCGGCGTCCGTCATTGCTGCAGCGCCTGATAATTGACCTCGAACTTGGTCCTTGATCGCAGTTCTTTCATCCATCGGGAAAAAAGCTTCTCCCGCTTTTCCTGGAACAGGATTGCACGAATATCCGGCGTGGCCTCTTCGAGGCTGAACTTTCCCGGCAGCCGTCGGTCCTCAAGCTTGAAGATGTGGTAGCCGTAGGGACTCTTGACCACGCCGCTCGTTCCGCCCTTGGGCAGGCGAAATACGACATTAAACTCGTTGGGCATGTCTCCCAGGGCAAAGTAACCGAGGTCGCCGCCGCGGGCCGCCTCGGGGGCCGTCGAGAGGTCTTTTGCCAGCGCTGCGAAATCGGCCCTCTTTTCCAGGCGTTCAAGGGCCTTCTGGGCCTCCTGCTCGGTTGCCACGACGATCTGGCGAGCGCGGACCTGCTCGGGCTTGTTGAACCGGTCGGCATGGTCGCGGTAATACTGCCGGATCTCACCGGATGAAACGGTAGCGTGCCGGTCCACCTCGCGGTCAAGCAGTTTTTCGATCATCACGTTCTCCCAGATGTCCGACTTCAGCTTCTCAAAGTCGATGCCGGCGCTCGAAAGGAGCTCCTTCAGTTCCAAGCCATGTTCGGCGCGGACCTCCTCGATGCGTTTGTTGATTTCCTGCAGGGTCACCGAGATGCGCCGCCGCTGGGCCTCGCGCAGCATCATTTTTCGCTCGATCAGGCGGTTCAGGAATTCCCGCTTCACTTCCTCTTCCGCCTCTTTGTCGGGCTTGAAGCCTGAACGGGTGAACCGCTCCTGGAATTCCCCCAGCGTGATGGGGTCGCCGTTCATGGTGGCGACGACGATGAGGTCCGCCGAGACGGTCGGCGCTTCTTCATCGAATTCTTCGTCCGGCGAGGGTTTGCAGGCGCAAAAAAACAAAAGCCCCAGCAGCAGCACCGGGGCCAGAGATCGTGACGAATAGATACGTATCATAATAGGAGGTTACTTGCCACCCATGTTCTTAAGGGCAGGATGATCAAGCTGCATGCCCTCGGGAACGGTGGGCGTTGCCAGGGTGGCGGCAAGCGCGTCCATGGCCTTGTCATCCATCTTGATCTTCGCCTTTGCCTTGAGCTCCTTGGTGAAGTCTATATACAGTTCGCGCTGTTTTTCCTGCATCAGCCGGCTCTTGATCTGCGGCTCCACTTCCTTGAGGCCGAGTGTTTTGCCGTTGGCGGTCTGCATCATTTTTTTGTTCTTGCTGTAGAAATCCCGCACTGCCTGGTCGGTGGGAGGCGCGAGGGCGCTGATCTTGTCAGCAAGCTGTTTCCGCAGAAGGGTGTTAAAGAGTTCGTTCTTGTAGTCCTCTTCGAGCTTGCGCTGCAGGTCCTTCTTGAGCTGTTCCTGACGCTTCTTGAAATCCGCGTCCTTGTGCAGACCCTGGCGACGTGCCTCCTGAAGCACCAGTTCGATGCCGACCAGGTCTTCGAGGAAGTCTTTCCGGGCTTTTGCATCCGTTGCCACGACCTGGCGCATTTGCGGCGGAAGTTCATCAAGCTGCTTCTTGAAGTCCGCGATGGTGATCTTTCCTCCATTGACCTTGGCCAGGATCTTGGAGTCGGAATCCTTGCTGCAGGCGCCGACGAAAAGGACGGCGGCAATGAGAACGACAGGCGTGAACTTATTCATGGAATGCGGTTCCTCCGGAGTGTTCGCAGATGCTTGCGAAAGGGATGAAAACACCTGATTTTATAACATACTAAAAGAGTTCCTGCAAGCACTTTTTCACCGCAGCCGCAGCCGTTGCCAGCGACGGGTCGGGCAGGACGATCTGGAGGGTATACTCGGGAACGAACTTGATCTTCCCGGAGCTTCGTTTCAGCAGCGCCATGACCCGGTCCGGCGGCACCTTCGCGTCCTCGCTGAAGGTGATGCTGGCGCTTTTGGGACCTGCATCGATGCGGGCGACCCTGGCCCGGCCTGCAGCGATCTTCACTTCCATGATTGCCAGCAGGTTGGCGGCCTGTTCCGGCAGGGCGCCGTAGCGGTCGCGCAGGCCGTCGGCGATTGACGCAAGGTCCAGCTCACTGACGGTGCCCGCGATCTCCTTGTAGGCGGCAAGCCGCAGGCTGGGGTCGGCTATGTAGTCGTCGGGCAGGAAGGCCGAGGCCCGGAAGTTGATGATCGTATCCGTCTCTTCCCGCACCTCTTCGCCCCGCAATTCGGCCATGGCCTCTTCCATCATCTGGGTGTACAGGTCGATGCCCACGGCGGCGATATGGCCTGATTGCTGCTTGCCGAGCAGATTGCCTGCGCCGCGGCTTTCCAGGTCCTGGGCCGCGATGCGGAACCCGGCGCCGAGCTCTGACAGCTCCTGGATGGCCCGAAGCCGCTGGCGCGCCACATCGGACAAGACCTCTTCAGCCGGTGTCAGAAGATAGGCAAAGGCCTTTTCGCGGCTGCGGCCCACGCGACCCTTGATCTGGTAGAGCTCGGCAAGGCCGAAGCGGTCGGCGCGGTTGATGATGATCGTGTTCGCAGCGGGAATATCGATGCCTGATTCGATGATGGTCGTGGTCACGAGCACGTTCAGGCGGCCGGAAACGAAGTCGGACATGACCATCTCGATGGCCTCGTCCTTCATCTGACCATGCCCCACGCCGACGCGCGCCGCCGGCACGAGGGAGCGCAGGAATTCGGCAATGCGATCGATGTCCCGCACGCGGTTGTGCACGAAGAAGACCTGTCCGCCCCGCTCGATCTCCTTCTCGATGGCCTCGCGGATGACCCGGGGGCCGAATCGGGCCAGCACGACCTCGATGGACTGCCGGTCCATGGGAGGGGTCTGGATGATCGAGAGGTCGCGGATGCCGGCCAGGGACAGGTGGAGCGTGCGGGGGATGGGCGTGGCCGTGAGGGTGAGGACGTCCACCATCTTTTTCAGCTCCTTGATCCGCTCCTTGTGGCGCACGCCGAAGCGATGCTCCTCGTCCACCACGAGCAGGCCGAGGCTCTTGAAGGCGATGTCGCGCTGCAGCAAGCGGTGCGTGCCGATCACGATGTCCACGGTACCGTTTTTGAGCCCTGCCAGGGTCTCCTTCTGCTCCGCTTTGGTGCGGAACCGGGACAGGAGGTCGATGCGGACCGAGAAGGGGGCGAGCCGCTCGGCGAAGGTGCGGAAGTGCTGGTCCGCCAGGAGCGTGGTCGGCACGAGCACGGCGGCCTGCACACCGTCTTCAACGGCCTTGAAGGCTGCGCGCAGCGCCACCTCGGTCTTGCCGAAACCCACGTCGCCGCAGACCAGGCGGTCCATGGGACGGGGTTTGCGCATGTCTTCAAGCACCTCGTCGATGGCGCGCTGCTGGTCCGGCGTCTCATCAAAGGGAAAGGCCGCGGCGAATTCCCGGTAGAGCGTGTCGGGCGGCGAGAAGGTCGGCCGCTCCATGGACTCCCGGACCGCGTAGATGGCCGCGAGCTCACGGGCCATCTCCAGTATGTCCTTCTTCACCCGCTCCCGCGTGCGCTTCCAGGCAGGCGTGCCCAGGCGGTCCACCTTCGGTGCGCTCCCTTCGACGCCCACGTATTTCTGGACCTTGTCAAGGCTGTACAACGGGACGTGCAGTTTCGCGTCAGGCTCATAGCGCAACGTAAGGTAGTCGGTCTCGAAGCCGTCCACGGCAATATGGGTCAGCCCCTGGTACTCGCCCACGCCGTGGTCCCGGTGCACCACG
The DNA here is from genome assembly GCA_001805055.1 of Nitrospirae bacterium GWC2_57_13. Classification (GTDB taxonomy): domain Bacteria; phylum Nitrospirota; class UBA9217; order UBA9217; family UBA9217; genus GWC2-57-13. Next base: position 1,985 of record MHDZ01000070.1, on the reverse strand, counting down.
AAATCGCCGGGCCGCAGCTCCTTAAAGGTCGAGAGAAAGGGCGATGCTTTTGACCGCTGTGTTCGGGGGCGATGGACCTTGGCGCCGAAGATCTCATCCTCCGCAATGACAAGGGTTCCCAGGGCCGGCCAGGAAAAGCCATTGGAGATCCTGCCGATCAGGGCCATGACGGGTCGGGGCCCCGCAGGGCCGGCGACGCCGGACCGGGAAGTTTCAACGCCAAGGCCGTATTCGCCAAAAAGGGTCTTGATGCGGTCGCGGGATTCTTCAGTCCCGCAGACGATAAAGATGTCGTTTTTTTCACGCCACAGTTTCAGCTTTTCCACGAGGCCGGCAATTGCTCCGTCGCCGGGACGCCTGTCATCGCCATCGCCGGTCCCGGGCAGACGCGTGAGCCTTACACCGAGCGATGCAGAGGACCGCGTGTCCATGGCGAGCGCGTCCGGCGATGAAGAAAGCAGCGAGAGGGAGAGAACGGGAAATGACCGAAGATGCGTGTCGATCCGATCCATATCGAGATAGAGATCCTCGGCTTCAGGCAGGGACCGGCCCTGCGCGGCCTCTTCTTCCCGGCCGGACAGGATCTTTTCCCAGAAGGTCCGGGAGCGGCCGCGAAGGTCATCGGGTTCGTCCAGAACCAGCAGGCTTTCTTCGGGCAGATACCGGAAAAGCGTATCCATGCGGTACAAAAAAGGCGCAAGAAATTCCGCGCCCGGCGCAGGTGTTCCGGCAGCAATATCTTCCGTCAGTTTCACGCCCTCCGGTTCAGCCCTGTGCTTTGGCCAGGGAAGCAGTTCCTTCACCGGCAGGATCACGGCCGTGGCAAGGCTTTGGAGCGACCGCTGGGATTCAGGATCGAACTCGCGCAAGGATTCAACAGCATCGCCAAAGAGCTCGAAGCGAAGAGGGTTTTCATGGGCGGGAGAGAAGATGTCTATGATTCCTCCGCGGCGGCTGAACTCGCCCACACGGCTGACGAGGGAGGCTGATTCATATCCCAGCGCGACGAGGCGCACCGCCAGGTGATCGGGATCGATGGCGGTTTCCGGCGACAGCGTGATGACCGCGTCGGCAAAGGCCTCCCAGGGAGGAAGCTTCTGCATCAGGCCCGTGACCGGTACAACAAAGATGCCGGGAGCACCCGATATCAGGTGATACAGGAAGCGCATACGTTCACCCACGGTACTGATGGCGGGTGAATCAGCCTCAAAGGGAAGGACGCCCCAGGGCGGGAGTGACAGGATTGGTCGTTCCACGATCGCTTCGAAGAAAAGCGCGCCCTGTTCATCAAAGAACCGGAGGTCGTCGACAAGCGCGACGGCAGACTCCTCCCGTGCAGTGATGACAAGGACAGGGCGGCCGGCCTCCCGCTGAAGACCGCTCAAAAAGAGGGCCTTGGAAGCGCCCTGCAGCTGGGCGACAGGTATACTTGATTTCCCTTCGCGGATACGGGCGACAACCGGAGAGAGTATGTGACGAAGGGGCTTCATGGCGGGAGCACTATACCATGGCGCCGCAAGACAATCAACACGGGCCGCTGTCATCATCTTTGTATTGACAACAGCGGGCTGCGCGTTTACAGTACGGCAACATCGCGCGTTATCGGAGGCAGACAATGTCATTCATTTGTGCAGTGAAGCGAAGCATTATGGTTGGAGGTATTTTTTTCGGCGTTCTTGCCGCAGGGCAGGCCGGCGCGTTGACGCTGAAAGAGACCATAACCGGCGACCTGTCGTCCAAGTCGGTGGTGCACTCGGGAAGCGGGCTCTTCTTCGCGCAGAACATGATGTATCGCCATACGATATCCGTTTTTGACCGCAGCTTTGGCCTGGTGAAGACCATTTCGGACCGGGTGTCGCTTTCGGCCTTCGGTCACAAGGACTATCAGGGAGACTATCGCGGATCGCCGGTGGAAGCGGCTTTTTCCCATGGAGGAACATATGCCTGGGTTTCCAATTACCAGATGTACGGCACAGGGTTTCAAA
>MHDZ01000069.1:8799-22931 GCA_001805055.1 Nitrospirae bacterium GWC2_57_13 | reverse complement strand
TCCCTGTCTCGCCGAACAGCTTCTACGCCTACCTCCAGACGATCCTGCTGGGCCTCAAGGGCATGCACGTAGAGGAGCGCGCGCAGGAGATACTGAAGAACCTGGCGCGGCTTTCAGGCGATCTTAGGAAGTTCCAGGAGGACTTCAGGCTCATCGGCAGGCATTTGACGAATGCAAAGGGCAGTTATGACGAGGCCGATAAACGGCTCGAGAAGTTCGGCGACCGCCTGCAATCCCTGAGCGGAGCCGACAGCGCGGCGATCGCTGATGATACAGGTAAACTTCCTCTTTAAGAAACCACGAATTTTGCAGGTCCGCTCCGGGGACATGCGGGGCTTTTAGGTAAAGCTTTACTCCGGTAGCCTCTCAGCAATCCCATACGAAAATTTAGGCGTGTGGAGTCCCTCCAGCCCTTTTAACAACGCGACATCCCGTCGCCGCAAGGCGACCGAGTCCGAGGGTTAAACATATCGGACTGTCTGAGCCCGCCTTGTCCCGATGATATCGGGGCAGGGCGAGTTTCCGAAATGTACCGAGGACGACCGAGCACGTACTAAAGGAGTTTTCAGTTGGGCGCCCTTCTTTCGGTCACCTTTCTTGGGCGCGCAAGAAAGGTGACAAACAACTTTTGAAGTGTATAACAGAAATCAACACAGAGACAATGTAACGCCCCACGCGCCTTGGCAGTTCAAGAGTTTTGGCTGCGCTTTCATTGGTCTGAGACTTGGCCTCGCTACCAATCATTCCTTCAACGGCCTCCCCTTCGCGTCCTTGTTGATCACATCCGTCAGGATCAGTATCCCTTCAATGAACCCCCAGATGGCTCCGATGCCGCAGGTGGCGATCGTCACGGCCAGTTGAGCGATGCCCATTCCCACATAACCGAGATAGAAGCGATGCACGCCGAACCCGCCCACGAAGATCCCGAGCAGCCCGGCCGCAAGCTTCGACTTCGTCTGTTCTTCCGCGAGGCCTGCGCCGCAGGACACGCAGAATACCGCCGCAGCATTGGTCCCTGCTCCGCAGTTCTGGCAAAAATTCTTTCCTGCCCGCGGCGGCACACCGCAGGACGTGCATGCTACCGCCTGTTCTGAAAGTTCCTTTCCGCAGCTTCTGCAGTGCATGGTCTCCCCCTCGTATGATGATCTGTTTCCCTGTTCTGATAAAGGGACCGTCCCCCTAGAAACAAAGGGGACTGTCCCTTTCTACAAACGTATCATGTCCTCGTGCGTTTCATCATACGGATTGATGTGGATCATCACATCTCCGATATTCGGGATACGGTCAAAGATGAGCCGCTTCACTTCCGTCGCAACGGCATGAGAGCGCTTCACCGTCATCTCCGGGTCCATATCAAGTTTCATGTCAACGATCACGTACTGCCCTGACCGCCGCGCCTTGATCTCGTGGACCCCCTCAACGCCTTCCACACCGCAGGCGATGCGTGTAACGGTGTCCACAAATCCTTCCGGAGGGCTGCCGTCCATCAGGTCATGGGCGGCGCACTGGAAGGTGTCGTACCCGATATGAAAGATGAACAGCGCCGTGATGCCTGCTGCCAGGGGGTCCATGACGGCAACGCCGAAGAACGCGCCGGTTACGCCGATCAGGGTAGCCACGGACGAGACTGCGTCCTTCCGGTGGTCCTTTGCCACTGCCGCAACAGCCGGGCTCTCGAGCCTGGCTCCAACAGCCGAGGTATAACGGAACAGCGATTCCTTGGCGAGGATCGTAATGATGGCGGCAATAACGGCGATGAACCCGGGTGTCTGAAATGTTCCATCGATAATGGTCCGGATCGCGCGAACCAGTATCCAGGCGCCGGTGCCGAAAATGACAAAGGACACCACGATCGCCGAGATGCTCTCAGCGCGGCCGTGGCCATAGGGATGATCCTCGTCAAAGGGTTTGCGCCCGATACGGACAGCGATCATGGCGCAGAAGATCACGAAGAGATCGGCGGCGCTCTCCAGTCCATCGGCGAAAACAGCGGTAGAATGGCCAAAATGGCCGGCCAACAGCTTCATCACCATCAGGATCGCGTTTGCCCAGAAGCCGATCTTGATCGCCTGGTCTGCGCTGTCAAACCGCTCTGTTCGCTCCATAGGTCTGATTGATTTCCCTTTCACGTCAGATAAGCCCCAGATAGTTCATCTCGCGGCCCTTCCGCTTGATGCAAGACAGGGACAGTCCCCTGAAGACAGGGACAGTCCCCCTGGAACCAAAGGGGACTGTCCCTTTAACTCTTTAACGCTCATGATGCCCTCCGCCGGAATGCCCGCCGGAGATGACATATACGGCTTCAATGCCGGTGCGGTTATCCACCTGCACAGATTCGTCCCCGGCAATATGCATCGCCTGGCCCTGCTTCAGCACGCCGCCATGCTGCCCGTTGAGATGCAGGTCCCCGACAAGGGCAAGGATAATCTCTTCGTGTCCATGACCCGCTTTCAACTCCCTCCCCTTCTCACCAGGCCCCATGACGCCATAGATCAGGTAGCAGGCATGGCTGCCCGTCTCTTTTGCGCCCAGGATGTACTCTCCCGACCCCGCCAGCTTTTCACGCACGTCAAAAACTTTCATGCCTGGTTCCTCTCATCTCATGGCTTCGGATGCAAGGACGCCGCGCCCGCCCATTTTCACAAGCCTAGCACAGCATTCCCTGCATTGCAAGGCCATTGCTCTTTTACGCACCTGTTCTTTCCGCTTCACCTTGTACCGGTCTTCTGCTACTATGCCCTTCTCAGTTCAGCACCAGCACAGATCGTAACAAGAGGTGGGTTGATGGCAGGCATTGCGGAAAAAGGCGAGGAAAAGGCATGGGCGATCCTGCGGACGCTGGCGCCGGAGCATGTCTGTCGGGCTGCGGTCGCCGCCTATGATGCAGTATCAAACAGATATACCGTGCAGTGCTACGGCATGCTGTTCATCGTGGACCTGCACGAACGCACGATCACGAGCAGCGACGGAGGCAGCAGCCTCTTTCTCGGCAAACTCAGTGACTTTTTCCGAATTTCCCTCCTGTGGTATCTTGTTAACTCAAAGGAAGTACCCTGCACAGGCAGGCTCGTGAAGCTCCAGCAGATCAGCGGTGGAGATATCTTTGCCCGCGGTTCCCACATCCTGCCCCTTGATTCCATCGCGGAAACGTACGGGAAGAGCAGGGAGGGATTCCTTCAGAAAGGAACTGAATTCGGCGGAGAACCCGCCTCCATGGGAGATGCTGCCCTGCGGCTCTTCCCTTTTCCCCGGACGCCCCTGGTGCTCGTTCTCTGGCTGGAAGATGAGGAGTTCCCGGCCCGGGCGGACCTGCTGGTCGACTCGACCTGCGAACTGCACCTGGCAACTGACATTATCTGGTCCGTTTCCATGATGACCGTGCTGGCGATGGCGTCATAATGCCGATGGTCTCGTAAATACGGGTGACCATGGTCACCCCTACGAAACCATTGTAGGGGCGGGCATGCCCGCCCATGGACACTCGCCTGAGCCTGTTTTCGTGAAAAAGGATGGCTGATGACTTCTTACGAGATCATCAATGATGATTCGCCGTAGATTGACGCTGAAACAGCGGATAAACGGGGACAAGGCAAGGCGCTCAAGGTCAATCCTCACATCTCCACGCGCGTCACCACGCCATGCAGTTTGTTCGCGGGAAGTTCGTAGAACTGCACGATGTTCGGGGTGAGCTTTTTGATGACCGAAAAAGCCTGCCACAGGATATTGCTTGCCATGATGTCCTCAACGCCGTAGAAGATCGTCTTTTCCTGGATCCCTGCCTCGCGCAGGATCTTTTCCACGTCGATCAATTCCATGTAGCCTGCCTGGATCTCAAAGGTCCTGAGTCCCACAGCAAGCGGCTCTTTGAAGAAACCGGCAACGCCGAAGGGGTCAGTGCGTTTCACGACGGAGACGACCACGTTGTCTTCGTAGACAATATTGTTTTTGAACATGGTATGCACGATGTACGGTGGCATGACGCGCACGTCTTTCGCGAAAAAGAGCGCCGTGCCCTGGATACGGTTGACGGACCGGTAGATCTCATTGTAGCTCAGGAGGAATACGTCCAGAGGCAGCGGACGGAGCGCCTTGTACAGCGCCTTCTGACCCTGTGTATACAGAAGGATCACGGTCAAGGGAAGAGCCGAGATGATGAGGGACCAGTAGCCGCCGTGCGGTATCTTATACCCGTTCGAGATCAGATAGACCAGCGACAAGGCGGTGACGATGAACGAGATAACAGTGTGCAGGTGGTTGCCCTTGCGCGCGAAGATCAAGGTCATGAACACGCCGGTGATGAACATCGTTCCTGTCACGGCCAGGCCGTATGCCACGGCAAGCCTGTGCGAATCACGGAACTCGACCATGATGAACAGCACCGCGGCCAGAAGGAACCAGTTCACAAAACCGATATAGATCTGCGACTGCCGCTCCATGGATGTATAGCGCACGCGGAATATGGGCATGACGCGTGTGACAATGCCCTGGTACACGATGGAGAACATGCCGCTGATCATCGCCTGGGACGCGATGACCGTGGCGCAGATGCTCAGAATCAGAAAGGGTATATACAGAACAGCAGCCTGGGTGTTGACCATCTCGAACAGGACGTTCTTGGCATCAGGGTGCTGGATCAGGAACGCTCCCTGGCCGAAGTAGTTCAGCAGCAGCGCGAAGAAGACAAAGGACCAGGCGCGGATGATCGGCTCGCGGCCCAGATGCCCCATGTCGGCGTAGAGAGCCTCGCCGCCCGTGGCGCACAGGATCACCTCGGAAAGAATGAAGAACCCGGCAAGGCCGTTATGGAGAAGGAAGTCGATGCCGTACCACGGATTGAGGGCCTTCAGCACAAAGGGCGTCTGGATCAGGGAAGCCACCCCCGAGACGGTGAGCGCCGTGAACCAGATGACCATGATCGGTCCGAAGGCGCCTGAAACCTTGTCGGTCCCCTTCTTCTGCACGGAAAAGAGGATGACGGCGATAATGCCGGCGATCAGGATCAGTGTCCACTGAGGTGTCTCGGTGAGGCCCGGGATGAGCAGCAGGCCTTCCACGGCGCTCAGGATACTGATGGCCGGCGTGATCACACCGTCGCCCACGAAAAGCGCCACGCCGATAAAGGCCAGGAAGGTGACAAAGGCAACTGACCTGCCCGTCCGGAGGAATGGAACGAGCAGTTCCTTCAGCACGATAATGCCGCCTTCGCCGAGCTTGCCGAGCTTCATGGCCAGCCAGGCATACTTGACCGTGACAAGCAGCACAAGCGTCCAGGCAATGAGCGAAAGGACGCCGATCACGTTCTCTGTCGTACGGGGGGTAAGAAGAAAGATGACGGCGAGGGTATAGATGGGGCTCGTTCCGATGTCCCCGAAAACGAGGCCGAGAGACTTGACGATCCCCTTCAGTTTAGATTCTTTTTCCAGCATAGAAATGGCCGCGGCGATTCGGAAGACCGTAAGGCGACGAAGGAATAGTACCTATTTCCACAAAAAAAGCAAGATGAATAACGTTCCCGGCAGTCAGAGCGTAAAAGCAAAAGAAGCCGGGCCCCGCAGGGCTCCGGCCTCAGAACTGGTCAGCATGAGACAGCCGTCAAAGCCGCGACGCGATGACCCGGCCGAGTTCGGCCAATTGAGCGGTAGTGAGCAATGGCTCCTTAACGGGACCGGTCGTATTAAAATAGGTCGAGAGGGACACAGTCTGTTTTCCCTTCCGCAAGATCAGAATATACTGCGGATCTGTCAGGGGGCCGGAAAAAGCCTCATCGCCCACGCCCTTTACCGGGGCCTTATAGGAATTTTTGTCCGATGCCAGTGGCTTGAACTTGTCGCCATCCAGGAACCGTACCATCAAAATAAGGCGTCCGTCCTCCTTTAAGGCGAAGTTCAGGTCACCTCCCGCTCCTTCGCAGGCATCCCGGGGAACGAGCTTCACCGGTGCTCCCACGACCTTGGCCACATCACCGATAGTAATGGACTTTTCATTCGCCAGGGAGGGGGTAACGGCAACAGAATGCGGCAGAACAAGAACAGCTAAAAACAAAAAAAAGGATTTCATGGTTATCACTGGACTCCTTAGTGCGAGTTATTCTTCTGTGCCACTATGCAGCTTCGCAATTGCACACGATTGAAATAGTAAAAGCAAATCAACAAAATGTCAAGGGGTGATTTATAAATGTTATTCACTTTAGATTTTAGATGATTGGCTCGACGATGTCCACTCAGCTGCAGTAAAAATATGATTCATAAGCGAAGTCTCCGTGACAATGCGGGAATCTCTTGTTATAATGATTTCCTCATGACTTCCCATTTTCGCACAGAACGGAATGCACCTGCATCGTCGGTCCTGGACCTGATCGGCGGCACCCCGCTCGTCAGGATAGCGAGCCTTGCTGCGCATATCAACCCGCAGGTCCTGATATATGCAAAACTTGAACGCGGCAACCCCGGCGGGTCGGTCAAGGACCGCGCCGCCTTCCGCATGATCAGCGCCGCAGAGCAGGCAGGACTGTTGACAAGGGATAAGACCATACTAGATTCCTCCTCAGGCAACACCGGCATAGCCTATGCCATGATTGGAGCGGTCAAGGGCTACCGGGTAAAGATCGTGATCCCTGAAAACGCAAGCATCGAACGAAAAAAGATCATGACAGGTTTTGGCGCGGAATTGATCTTTTCCAGCCCCTTCGACGGTGCCGACGGCGCCATCAGACTGGCCAAAGAGATCGCGAGCGAATGCCCGGAGAACTATTATCAGCCGGACCAGTATGCAAATCCCGCAAACTGGAAAGCACATTATCTTACCACGGGCCCCGAGATCATCACCCAGACCAACGGCAACGTCACCCACTTTATCGCCTGCGTCGGAACCGGCGGCACGGTCATGGGCACGGGAAAAGCGCTCAGGGAAAATGTTCCGGATGTCAAGATCATCTCCGTGCATCCTGACGACGCCATGCACGGTATCGAGGGAATGAAGTACCTGGAAGAAGGCGCCATTGTGCCTGCCATCTTCGACAAAACCTTTCCTGACGATCGGCTAACCGTGAGCACTGAGCGGGCCTTTGACGTGACAAAGGAACTTGCGCTGAAAGAAGGACTATTCGTAGGCCATTCCTCAGGCGCTGCCTTGGCAGCCGCACTGCAGGTATCAGGGAAAATGGATAAAGGCGTGATCGTGGTCATGTTCCCTGACGGCGGGGATCGCTATCTCAGCAGGGAATTTTAAGTTTGGGTTTTGCAGGTGGGATGATGGTTTTATAAACGAGAAACGGCAGATGAACGCAGATTTTCGCTGATAAAACGAGGCAGGCAGAAAAAGCCATCACACCAAAGGTGATCCTTTTAAAATAGTTAATGAATTTCTTTGCCCGTTTGTATCCGCTGTTATCCGATCTTATCCGCGGCCAAATGCCCTTTTCAGAATAAGTCATTTCGCGCAGAAGCGCATGCAGGAGGAATAGATGCTGTCCTCGGAAACAGTCGCCGCCATCTCCAAACACGCGCAGGATGAGTATCCCGCTGAGTGCTGCGGCATCGTGACCGGCATGGGGTCAACACAGCGCGTGCACCGGTGCAGGAACCAGCAGGATGAGTTGCACGCCCAGGACCCGGAGACCCATCCGCGAACGAGCCGAGAAGCCTACGACATTGACAGGAACGAGATGGAGCGGATCTTCAGCGACGCGGCTGCAGCGAACGAAAACGTGGTCGCTTTTTATCATTCTCACATCGACTGCGGCGCCTATTTCTCAGAAATGGACAGGGAGGTCCAGACCGTCTTCGGCGAACCCGAGTTCCCCAGCGCGCTGCATGTTGTGGTTGCCGTATATGCGGGAAAGGTGGCCGCAATAAAGGGATTCCTGTGGAATGGGAAAAAAGAGGACTTCATAGATATGCAGGTGGAATGAACATTAATGGTGATCAAGAGAGAATACCGGCACTTATCGCATTATCCTTTTGTGTGACCTGTCCTCTGCTCGGGATGAATAAAAAAGTGCCGAAGGACGGCTGCAGGCATTATTCAGTCCCACTCCTTCGGCATGACGGATCGCAGATCAGGCGCTGACCACCAGGACTGGACAGGGTGCGCCGCTGATGACCTTTTCCACCGTATTATCACCAATAAGACGCCGCAGCCACGATCGGGAGCTTGTCTTTCGCGCACCAATGACGATAAGATCGCATCGTTCTTCCTCGGCGGTTTCCATGATCTTCTCCGGTACCCCTCCCTGTTCCAGCCGTGTCTTGATGAGGGCCCCCTCCTGATTCGCTATATCCCGGATCTCGGAGACTGCTTTCCCGCCGCCGCTGTCCAGCGCATCACCGATGTTCTTGACGGACGTGAGGTCCAGGTCCCCCTCAAAGGGCGGGATCACCTTTACGACCGTGACCCAGGTTTTCTCATCCTGGGCAAGCTTCAGTCCCTGCCTCAACACATCCGTTGAACCATTTACTGCTATAAGGATCTTTCGATATCCTCTCATGTAGATCCTCTCCTTGCACTCGTATTTTTACAAGTGCGACTTTTCAATGCGCCGCCCGCTACTGTACCACCAGCACCGGGCAGGAGGCGCTGATGATCACCCGCTCGGCAGTACTTCCCATGATCGCCTTGTTCACGCCCCGCCATCCGTAGGACCCCATGACGATGAGGTCGTTCTTCAGTCTCCCGGACAGCTCGACGATCTTCTCTTCGGCCGAGCCTTCCTGGGTCACCGTGGCGATGGCCACGCCCTGCTCCGCAGCGATCTTGCGCGCGCTGCTCAGGATGGTTGCCGCCTCCTGCTCCAGGCTCTGCTTGATCGCTTCGGTCCGCAGAAAACCCACCATCTCCTCGTACCGCGGGATAACATAGAGCGCCGTTATGGTCGCCTTGTCCGTCTTCGCCAGTTCGCAGGCACGCAGCAGCGCCTTCTTGCTGAACTCGGACCCGTCAAAGGGCAACAGGATCGAATGGAACCTGCCGTTGCACTCGCTGCAGGGCCGCTTGACCACGAGCACGTCGCAGGGCGCATTCAGGATCACGCCCGATGTGACGCTTCCCATGAGCAGCCGGTTGAGTCCCTTTCTGCCGTAGGTGCCGAGGGCCACCAGATCGGCCTTCCGCTCCCGGGCGAGGTCAGCCAGCACCTCGGGCGGCTCGCCCTCGCACACAATGGAGTCCGCGGCAACACCGAATTCGGACAGAACGGCCCCTTTGCGTTCAGAGCACATCTTCGCGCCCAGTTCGAACCGTTTTTCCCGCTGGCCAGGCGCGTTGCTGAACTCCTCCTCGTCGAAGTACACGGCATGGGCAAGCGTCAGCTTTCCGCCGTGGTTCCTGACCAACTGAGCCGCCTCGGCGACTGCAGCCTTGCTGCTCAAAGAATCATCGCAGCCGATGATGATGTTCTCGTACATAATAATTACGCTCCTTTTAGTGCGCGCCGCCGCCCTTGCCGAAAACCATGCCGACCCCGAACCCGGCGCCCAGGGCAACCAGGACCGAGACCAGACCGTAGAGACCGCCGTGCGCGACTGCCATGCCTGCAAGGGCCTTGACCACGCCGGTCTGTTCGACCTTCACGTGCGAGTATGCCGTTTCAACGACCTTCCCATTCTTGACGGCAAATACGGTCACGGTGTAGCCGCCAGGGGAAGCCTGATAGGGCCAGTCAAGATACAGGGCATACTTCTGACGTCCCTTGTCAGTCAATGTTGTTTCGATCTTCCCGTTCGACAATGCATACAGGTTCGATGACTCCCGGAACTTCACGAACTCGTCGAACCAGCGTTCTTTTTCCTCCGGGGAAAAGGCAGGTTCGACGGCGATATGCTTTTCAAGCGACCGGTAGCCGATGAGATGGGCGTCCTGCTCAGCCGGGGTCAGGATATCATCGACGCTCCGCGTGCTGTGCAGGAAGTAAAGGTTCGGCGTATGGTCGAAAACGATGTCGCCCACGTTCATCCAGAGGAAGCCGGCAACTTTTCCCTTCTTCCGCATCTTCTGGCGCCCTTCCGGAGCGGTGATTTTGACCACCAGGTCCACGCCCGGTTCCGATTCTCCCTTTACGCTCACGGCGCTTCCGTTGTAGAAGAAGTCAACGCTGATATGGTCATGGTTCGCTTTTGCCGTCAGCATGGCGAACGCGTCAGGTGCAAAGGCGAATGGCGCGATACAAAAGGTTAATGCAAATGCCAGCATTTTTTTGAACATTGAACTTTGAACTCCACACTCTTTCATTAATGTCCTCCTGCCTGCGCCAGGAACGACGCCGGCGTAATGGTAAGATCAAAAACGATCTTGACGGTCACCAGCAGCACGATGCCGGCCAGCATGACCTTGAGCTGCTCGCCCTTCAGCTTCCTGCCGACGACCGCTCCGGCCTGAGCTCCGATCGTGGACCCCACCAGCAGCAGCACTGCCAGCGTGAAATCCACCGTGTGATTGGTATAGGCCTGCAGGAAGGTGACCTCAATACAGGTGAACAGGATCTGGAACAGACTCGTTCCGACTACCACGTGCATGGGCATGCGCAGCATATAGACCATGACGGGGACCATCAGGAACCCGCCGCCCACGCCCATGATCGCGGCCAGCACGCCCACGAAAGCGCCGAGCACCACCGGCACGATCGCCGAATGGGTTACGCCTGACTTTTCGAACCTCGTCTGGAGCGGCAGGGACTCGAGGAACTTCGCCATTGCCGAGTCTTTATTTGGCGCCGCCTCCGTCTTTTTCTTGCGCAGGCTCTGAAGACTTTCGATGAACATGTACCCGCCCACGATGCCGAGCATCAGCACGTAGGTGATCTTGATCACAAAGTCCGCATTGCCCATGGCCCGCAGTACTTTGATGAGCTGCACGCCTCCCAGTCCGCCGACGAACCCGCCGATCAGGAGATAGATTCCCATCTTGAAATCCACGTTGCCGAGCTTCCAATGGGCGTAGGTGCCCGATGTGGAAGCCGCCACGATCTGGTTCGAATCCGTGGCCGCGGCAACCGTCGAAGGGATGCCGAACATGATCAGCAGCGGGGTCAGCAGAAAGCCGCCTCCCACCCCGAACAGCCCCGAAAGCAGGCCCACCGCCAAACCGAGACCCACGGGGATCAGGATGTTGATGCTGGTCAAAGCTACAGGTAGATACAAATGCATTGGTCATACTCCTCTTCCTAGTTTGTGAATTCACCTCGAGACGCGGTCGATGCCTCACCATGCGCATTTGACCATGCCAGCCGGCGTTTCCGGTCAATTTTGCAGAGCGCTGCTTCCGGAAACCGCTTCTTGATACGTTTACGCCACAACGCAGGCCTGCCGGGTCATGGTCACGATGGGCCGCGATGCGGTCCTGACGAGCCGGTTCAGATCGCGCGAAGAGACCTGGCCGTCCTCGGTCACCACCGGGCTCAATACCACCTTGTCGACCCCCGAATGCTCCTTCAGGAACATCTTGATGCCCTTGACAGCGTCGCTGTCCGACGTATGTACGCTCACGCCGACCCCTTCTCTTCCGCACTGATCGACCAATTCGCTGACTTTTCGCTCCAGGCTGTTCTGTGAAACCGTTTTTAGCATGCTCATTGCCGTTTCATGCTCACCTGCTTCTGCAAAGGTGACGGCAGACATAAGGTTTTCGAAGGAGTCTTTCACACCATTCTTGCGCAACAGCAAAAGGGCGATATTCTCGTACAGTGCCTTTGCCAGCTCTACAGCATAGGAGAACCCTGCTTCGAGACCCTCTTCTCCGTATGTCACGAACAGCAATTTGCGCTTTTTCATGTTCTTTTCTTCCTCCAGTCTCTGTATTGCACCTGTCCGTGCGTGCTGATTATGTTAGTACCTATAGCAATAGTGATGCCTGCATTTAACATGTTGATATAATGGTGCTTTTGTGTTTTTTGGAGCATGAAGTGCGTTTCAGATATGAACGGTATTGACCGTTACTTGGGAGGCGGCAGAACGAAGAAATTGATAAAACAACCGTTTCAGCTTTTATTCATGCGGGTGAAATGTACGCAACAATAATGAATAGGCGGAGAGCTTCGGAAGAAAAAACGAAAATCTTATCGTTTCAAAAGTGAACGGGTGTGTGACGCAAAGCGTCATAGTTCTGAAAATACAGGAAGAAGCATCATTTTGGCAGAATGAACAGGATAAAACCTGATGCGGCACCATCGTTGCCGCTCCTTCACGATGAACCGCCTACTCCTCCTCTTTCAGCAGACGCCAGAGGCTCGTGCGGGAGATGCCGAGCATCTCGGCCGCCTTGGTGCGGTTGCCGCCGTACAGATCGACCACCTTCACGGCGTACGTCCGGTTCAGTTCCTCGATGGTCTTGACCGTATCGGGTTGGATGGTCTCGATCTGGAACAGCTGGATGTTCTGCGGCAAACTGGGTGCGGTGAGCACCGGCGTCTTTTCAAGGATGATAGCGCGTTCAATGATGTTCTCGAGTTCGCGGACATTGCCTGGAAAACTGTAGTGCATCAGCACGTCGCGTGCCTCGCGACTGAAGCCCGTGATCTTCTTGTTCGACCGGGGCAGATGCTTTGCCAGAAAATAGTCGGCCAGCGGAGCGATGTCATCCCGGCGGTCGCGGAGCGGCGAAATAAATATCTCCATGATGTTCAATCGGTAGTAAAGGTCCTCGCGGAACCTGCCTTCTGCTATGGCGCTCCGCACGTTCTGGTTCGTAGCGGCAATGAAACGCAGATCCACCTTCAGAGGACGTGTGCCGCCTACGCGGAAGAACTCACCCTCCTCGATCACCTTCAGCAGTTTGGCCTGGAGGTTCGGCGCCATCTCGGCGATCTCGTCGAGAAAGAGCGTCCCATGGTCGGCGATCTCCACAAGTCCCTGCTTCAACTTGACCGCTCCGGTGAAGGCGCCCTTCTCGTGGCCGAAGAGTTCGCTCGCAAGCAGCTCTTCGGTCAGCGTGGCGCAGTTAATGGATAGAAAAGGCAGATTCTGGCGCCGGCTCGTATAGTGAATAATCCGGGCGAGCAGGCTCTTGCCAACGCCCGTTTCGCCCGTGAGAAGTACGTTGCAGTCCGAGTCCCGGATGCCCTCGATGGTCTCCAGGATCCGTTTCATGCCCGCGCTCCGGGCGATAATCGAGACCTGCTTGTTCAGCCCCAGGAAGGTCCTCAGCGCCACGTTCTCTCGCTTCAGGTTCGCCCGTTCATTGATCTTGGCTACCTTCAGCACGAGCTCATCAAGGTCGAAAGGCTTGGTCACGTAATCGTAGGCGCCGAGCTTCATGGCCTCAACAGCCGAGCCCACGCTGCCGAAGCCGGTCACGACGATCACATCTGTTTCGATGTTCCGCTCCCGGATCGTACCGAGCAGCTCGATGCCTGTCATGCCCGGCATTTTGATGTCCGCGATCAGCACGTCGAAGCGGCGATCCTCGACCAGACGCAGGGCATCGTCGCCCCGGGAAACGCCCGTGACCTCATGACCTTCGAGCTGCAACGCGTTCACCAGGTGTTTGAGGGTGATCTCTTCGTCTTCAGCAATAAGGATCTTGAGCGCCATGTGAACCTCGCAGTATTTCTGATGCGGCCATTGCGTAATCAGCTAAGCAGGCCGCATTGCCGATAGCAGCATCCCTCGCACAGCTCATTCCTTCGGGAAGGTGATCGTGAAGGTCGTCCCTCTCCCCGCTTCGCTCTCGACCCTGATGTCCGCACCGTGCTTTTTCAGGATATTGAACACGATGGCGAGGCCGAGGCCCGTGCCCCGGTGCTTGGTGGTATAGAACGGTTCGAAGACCTTCTCGAGTGCATCCTTCGGGATTCCCGTGCCTGAGTCGGACACAGCTACCGTGATCTCCTCAGGGCTGGGCTGCACGGTCACGGTCAGGTCGCCAGCCCCTGCCATGGCGTGCGCGGCGTTCGCAAAAAGATTGATGAAGACACGCTCCAACTGTTCCGGGTCCGCATACAGCATCACGTCCCCCTCGGGCGCTGTCAGAGAGAACCGGACACGCTCCGCGTCGACGGCGCCGCTCATGTGGCGAAAGGCGCTCGTCAGCAGGTCCTGCAGCTCGATCTGCCGGAACTGGGGGTCCTTCCCCCGGGCGAACTCGAGCAGGTCACCCACGATCGCCTTTACCCTCGCGGTCTGGCCGAGAATATCCGTAACCGC
>MHDZ01000069.1:0-8706 GCA_001805055.1 Nitrospirae bacterium GWC2_57_13 | reverse complement strand
GGCCACGCCCGAGGCCAGGGTGCCGATGGCCGCAAGCTTCTTGGTCAGCATCAACTCGGCGTTCTTCTGCTCCAGCTCTGCTTCCCGCTGGACAAGTCGTTCCTCCATACTATCGAACTTATCGATCAGCACGCCTACCTCGTCGTCACCGCGCATCTGCGACGGCAGGTCCACGTGGGGAAACTGCCCCCTGCCCGTCCGCTCCACGGTCTCCATCAGGAGGGCAAGACGGCGCGTGGCGCTCCTGCTGATCAGGAACAGCACACCGATGCCGCTCAGGAAAAAGAGCGGGAACACGACGAGAATAGCCACCTGCGAGATTGCGATCACCTGTTCGGCATTGGCGCGTGCCGTCCTGTCCAGGTCTTTCGAGACCATGATGATGTCCTCGCCGTTCTTCCTGAGCCGCTTGATCTCTTCGTCGAGCTCCCTGAGGCCCGAGATAAGCCGGTGGTTCGGTCGCATCTGGAACTCTCGTTCAAGGAACTCCGACGCTTTGAGCGGCCGCTCAAGAAAGGTCATCTCGATAAGCGGGAAGAACTGCCTGTATGCCGGGAAGGATGTTTTGGTACGTTCGAATACGCGCTGCAACTCATGGACCAACCTCTCGATCCGGGAAAAGCGTTCCCGATATTCGCCGACCAGGGCATGCATTCGTGAACGCTTGTCAGTTTCGTCGATCGGCCGATTCTCGGTCAGCATCTCGTTCAACTCAGCGAGATAGCTGTGGATAATTTCTACCTCCTCCCGACCGTCCAATGATCCGTAGAGGAAAAAATTCTTTTCATGTCGCCTGAGTTGCAGTGACTTGCTTCGGATCGTGTCTGTCAGCTCGAGGTTGCGTATCTCCTTGCGGATCTCGACGAAATTGACGTAAATATAAGCGGCAAGCACCGCGAGGAGAAGGGCGCTGATCAGAAACCCGAGTGTTATTTTTCTCTTGAGCGACATACGTTCGAGGAGAAGTATACTCTTATTTTGGCCGTCGGTACAGCACAGAAATGAGCATGCACAAGGAGCCTGTTCCGGATCTCAGATCGCTCACGGGAAAAAGTCCGAGGAGGGTCATCTCTTCAGCCCTTTTTGCTCTTCCGAGACACGATAGTTGTACGGCAAGAACGGCACAGTACGCGTGCCTGATGACCACTTCGATGACGCTGCATGTGGTGGTTGCTTTATAAGACGGCTGGCGCGGGACAGAACAGGATTGCGAAGGAGCGCGGAGCAGAAGGATTTCACGACCATCCCGGTCGGCCAGGCTGGCGGACCGGGAGAAGATGCACAGGCTATTTCAGCTTCTTGATCACCGCTTTCAGAATATCCGCCCTCGTAATGATACCGAGCAGCGTTTTTTTAGCGTCAACCACCAGCAGCCGCCGGATCTTCTTGTCGTCCATGGTCCGCACAGCCTCGGCAATGTTCGCTTCAGGTTTAATAGTGATCGCATTGACCGTCATGACGTCACCAACGATGTCCCCGCGGCGCTGCTCGGGAAGCTTTTCTCCCAGCATAACCTTCAACAGGTCCTTGAAGGTGTGCTCCCTGCCCACACCGATCATCGAGAGGATATCGGCCTGAGTGATGATGCCAAGCACCTTCCTCTCATTATCCACCACCGGAAGCCCGCTGATGTTCCTGCCCGACAGGATATCAGCGACATGCATGATGGGCTCATATTTCGTCACCGAAATAGCATCCTTCGTCATCACATCCTGCACCAGCATCTCGTGGCCGATGTTCACGCTAAACGGTTTTTCGTGAAGGTCTTTCTGTCTGTACGGCATAGGGTGCCTCCCCCGAGGAAAAGTGGCGTTGCAGACATGCGAAACACTACTGTCATGCAGGATGAGATTACTATAAACAGAGAAAAATCGCAAGCAGAATGAGGTACGGCCCCGATGATCAGTCGCCGTTACTTGCCGAACACCTGCCGGAGCAGTTCTGTTACCCGTGCGGCCGGATCAGAACGGATCTTTTTCTCTTCCTTGCCGACCATCACGAACAGCCCTGCCAGCGCCCGCTCGGTAACGTGGCGGTCCAGATCCACGTCCTCTTCCCTTACAATGCGCGTTGCTGTCGCCCTTTTCATGATCTTTTTGTACTCCCGCGTGACCCCCACCTCGTCCATGGCAGATGCAACGATCGGCCTGAACTCTGCGGCAAGCTTCCCGAAGCTCTTTGACCGGAGATAATCCGTGGCTGCCGTATCGCCGCCCTTCACGATCGACCTTGCATCTTGAAAGGTCATGGCTTTCACCGCGTCAATGAAGATGTCCTTTGCCTTCGGCCCTGCACGCTCCGCGGCCCGGTTCATGCTCAGCAGGAACTGGTCCAGGTCCTTGCCGAGCCCGATCTTTCGCAGCTTCTTTTCATGCTTCTCGATCTTCTCGGGCATCGGGACCCTGATCTCGGGATTGCCGAAATATCCGTCCGTCTTCGACACGAAGGACACGGCATTTTTCGACCCCACAGTGAGCGCCTCTTTCAGGCCGGAAACAGTCGTGTCCGTGTCCGGCGCTTCACGAGCACTTGTTACTTTATCCTTATAACTTTTAGCCTTGTCAAGAAGACCCGCAGAGGCAACCGATGCGAAAATGAGGCTTGCGATGAACAACAGGAACGTTATTTTTCTCATGGCATTCATCTCCCGGGGAATTCGGATACGATACTTGATTCGAATCGTCAGTACCTTTCCGGTTTCTTTGCGTTCACTGCTGTGCGTCAACAGCTGCCTTTTTAAGCTCAATCGAATATTTTATACATCAGGAACTCGCCTACGTACAGCAGAAGCAGCACGAACCACCCGCCGAGGATAAAAAATTCCAGTGTAGCACGGTAGGAAACGCTGAAATTCTCGGCCGCCATGGTGTACACGTCCTCAAGGGTGTTCAGCTTTTCCCGGATGCCGGAACTCCAGTTCTCAAGATGGAACTTCTTCGCGATCAGCGAGTAGAGCCTCGCCGAATACCAATCACCGATAAGCTTGATATTATGTTCCACGGCCTCGGACTCGAGGATCGACTGGGTCCTGATCTCGATCACTTCCTTCAGCACCTGCCGTACGTCGCGGGACCGGAAGAACGGCAGCTTTTTCGACGTCCGCAGCAGCGTGAGCGTTCGTACGAGCCGCTTGTCCAGATCAGCGTCCAGTATCCTCGAACGGAGCAGTTGGAAGTTCGCGATCTCGAACAGCTCGATGTTGCTCTGAAAATCCGCCTGGGGGTCGAAAATGAATGCGCCGTCCCAGTCCACGATGGTGATGTCGTCCTTGCTGTATTTCATCGACGACGAAAGCGTGGCACGCACCTCTTCCTCGTCCAGGGGTATGTCCTCGTTCTTCAGGAACTGGGCGATCTTCTCGCCGAACTCATCGAGATACGCCTCGGGGTCGCCGTCGTACTTCGAAACGCAGAAGACCGTATAGTCCTCCTCGAAATCCTTGTCGCTGCCGAAGCCCTCAAGAATTTGCCGGCACTCGCCGAAGAGTTTTCGCTTCACTTCCTGGGTGCCACGCGCGAATATGTCCTCTATATCCAGCGATGCTTCGACAACCACGATGTCAGGCAGATAGGCCTTAACCAGAAAATCGGCTTTCACACCGTCCACGACGCGCTGCTCCACCTTCACGATCTTCTGCTTCGGAACCACATCAGGATAGGCGGGCGCGCTTTTCAACGTCTTGCTTTCGACAACAGTGGACGTTTCGAGGTTCTGTGCCGTCTTGCCCACGAGAAATAGCGCAAGTTTGCCGGGGATTATGCGTGTGGAGAGTGACATGGGGCGCCATCCGTCCTTTCTCTCGTGCAACTGACGTTTGTAGACATAGTAGACACCGACGGGCTAAATTCTATCCACTGCGAGCAAGATATAGTCTTGAAAAATGCAGCTATTCAGCAAAACAGCTCGTTCAAGTTTACACTTTTCAATTTGCAATTTCCAATTCCGCTTTAAGCGGGTTAAGGTATCTCGGGCGAAAAAAGAAATTCCTCGGCCAGAAAGGCCCGGAGCGCAAAGACTCCGAGCGAGATCAGGCCCCACATGAGGCCGACCACCACGCCTGCATCCACGATGCCCCGCCAGGGCTGCGGCAGCAGACGCACCAGCAAAACAAGAACAATGATGCCTGCGGTCACGGAAATGGAAGTGATCTGCCTTCTCTTCGTCGCGTGCAGGAAGCCCATGCAGAAAAGCGGGGCAAGTGCGGCATGAAGGGGTTGAGGATGCAGCTTCAGATACCGCGCCCGCGCCACCACGCGCGGCGAGAAACCCTTCTGAAAGGCCCGATACCCTTCGGAATAGGCCATGAACAGGACGATGGCGGCAAGAGCAAGCCAGTGATGCCAGTGGAGAGTATAGGAAAAGGCGTCGATGGCGAGCAGCGAGAGCCGATATACGGCGCTCCCGAGCAGGAGTGAGACCCCTGCCAATCCCCAGAATGCGCCCAGGATGCCGATGATTTCGGCTCCCCTTCTTGTATGCCCCGAATTCACGAGCAAAGTATATCCGTCCCCTTTGCCGCTGTCAACAGGGATTCCGGTTGTAGTGGCCGCAATCCATGAGACGAAAGCGGACAGCAGCGCCTGGATCACAAAAAAAAGCGGAGCAGCATCCACTGCTGTTCCGCATTCCGATATAGTGAGCTTGAATAAGGAATCGCTCCGCCCGGGGTAGCCAGTAGCACGAACGGCCACTTTTCGTCCCACATTGCCGTCGACGCGTTCCTACTGAAGATATGATACTCGGGCCGGAACGTGTTACTGCTTGGGAGGGGAAGTAAGCAGGGTCCAGATATCTGGTGGGGTATCCACCGGCAAGAATGCCCAGAGGTCGTTCAGGCTGCTGGTTGCGCCGCTGGCAGTGTACCCGCCGTAGATATACATCTTATTGTTAATTGTATCTATTACCGCGCTGTGGGATGCCCGCGAGGCAGGTGCCGTGATTATTTCGTCAGCATTCTCGGTCCAGGTCTTCGCATTAATATCATAAAGCCATATTTTATTCGATGTGCTGCCAACGCCGCCGAAGACTATCATCTGAGCTATAGAGTCCACAGTCGCAATGACAGCCGTATGCTTTGATCGGGCTGCTGGCGTTGGGCCATCAGGCACGGCGGGAGCTAGAGGAATCGACGTCCAGGAATTTAACGCTATGTCATATTTCCATAGTTCGTCCAGATTCGATATAGTAGATGAGGTATTTAGACCATAGCCGCCGTAAATATATATATCAGAGCCAACTATAGCAGCTGAATGAAATGCTCTCTTCAACGGACCTGAAGTCACAGGTGTAATAATTGAGCAGTTACCCGATACCAGGTCACAATGCCACAGATCATCAACGTAGTCTGCTCCAACTCCATCATAGCCACCGAAGATATATATGGCAGCTCCATCCATGACAGCAGAATGGCCTGCCAACCGAGGCATGTTCGTCGGCGTCACTTCTGCCCATGTTCCTTCGCCTGCATTAGGCTCATACTTCCATATATCGTTGTAAAAGACCGGCGTAGTCCGGTTCGTGCCGTCATACCCCCCGAGTACATACATGTTGCCTGGTCCATCCGCCACGGCCGCGGAGTATGTTCTGGCACCTGGCCCAGGCAGTACGGGGCTCTTCTGCGTCCAAACATCAGAGGCGATGCCATATTCCCACAGTTCGTTTACGAATATGCCGTTGCTCAGTCCGCCGAACACGTACATCTTGTCGCTCCCGCTTACGGAGACGACCACTGCTGTATGGGCGCGTCTTCCCGAGTCAGGAGCTACGGGCGTGAAATCGCTTCCACAGCCCGGCAGGATGGACGCGGAGAGAGTAAAGGCGATAATGAACTTCTTCATGCAGTTCCTTCCTCAAACAATACTGTTCGTCTACTTCTCACAACTAAACAGGAATGGCCGACTCGATCCATCAGGCAAGGATAATAACATAGTCGTATGTGATTTTTCAACGTTTTTTTAAGGTACTAGAGTTTAGAGTTTCGTGATCTTTGTCAGGCAAAAAAAAGTGATCGTTTTTGTCGAAAGTTCTTGACAGGACGACGCAATTCGGGCAGCCGCGCTTTCAAAGCGGAAGTTAGCTTTGAAAGCGCGGCCTCTGGAAGAAAGTAATTTCTTCTTCCGGAGGCCGCCATGAACACTTCGGGATGCGGTAACATCCCTGATGTCCTGCTGTACTGTATCACGTTTCTGGTCAAGTCGCTACCGCTTCGATCCGTGCCGACGTTCATTGAACTCGTTGTCGGCGCGATGCTCACGGAAACCGGATTCGTCACTGCTGCGTATCTGGCTCTCCCAATGAAGCGGAACTGGTCCAGCTACTACAAGTGGATCGAAAAGGGCAAATGGTCATGGGTGGCCGTCGGTCTACAGATGGCCAGGCTGCTGATCCGGCTGTTCCCGCAGCCCCTTTGGCATCTGATCATCGATGATACCTTGATTCTCCGGGCGTCCAAGAAGGCGCCGGGGAGCAAGATTCATCACGAGCACAGCAGGAAACCCAATCGCCCGAAATTCGTTCGAGGGCAGTGCTGGGTCAGCCTTGCCGCAGTTGTTGAAAACGGGCTCTCGGCTGCGGCCATCCCCATCTTGTCCCGGCTTATCCGGAACGAAGGGAACGGGAATAAGCTTACAACAGCA
Source organism: Nitrospirae bacterium GWC2_57_13 (assembly GCA_001805055.1). Lineage (GTDB taxonomy): Bacteria > Nitrospirota > UBA9217 > UBA9217 > UBA9217 > GWC2-57-13. The sequence goes on along the minus strand of MHDZ01000069.1, from coordinate 2,071 downwards.
AAAACGCTGCTCCGCGTGATCAAACCGGTCTTTGAAGGCTTGAGCGTCCGCTTGCTTCTGGACAGCTGGTACATGCGCGGCATCCTGCTCCGGGCGGCATTGGGAGCCGGGCTGCAGGTTATCGGTCAGGTCCGGAAGGATACTGCGCTCTTTCAAAGACCTGAGCTGACAACCAAGCGCGGTCGGCCCAGAAAGTACGGAGCGAAGTACACGCCCGAGGTCATCGAGAAGCTCCCGATCACCCCGGCGCAGCTTTTCATCTATGGCAAGCTGCGATGGGTGCGCTATCGGAGCGTTATTGCCAAGGCCCGGTTTCTGGATGGCCGTTTCGTCCGCGCCGTCTGGGTCAGTTTTGAAGATGAGAAAGGCGGCGTGACCCGGGAGCGGCTGATCCTGGCGACGGACATTACCCTCTCTCCACGCGAGGTGATCGAAGCCTATGCCAAGCGCTGGACCATCGAGCCCATGTTCCATCAGGCGAAAAACAGCTGGGGATGGAACGAGACTTGGCAGCAGTCCAGGCAGGCCGTGCATCGTTGGCTCCATATCCTCGGGATCGGCTCCGCTTTGCCGCAGATTCTGGCCATCAAGGGCGGCGGTGAGATCGAGAAACTCGCAAACGCCGCGCCTTGGCGCGAGAAAGATCCAGTTACTGCCGGCCGGGTGCGATCAGGGCTGGTCAGGATTTTCGGCCACTTTCCGATTCGGGACTGGTGGAACCGGAAGTCCCGGAAATTCGGGCCGCCGAAAGAACCTGAAGCACCCGCATCAACGCGGAAAATGCCAAAAGCCGCGTAGATGCTATGAAAAAGAACGATCAAGCGATACTGATGGCGCCGTGAAAATCACGACGAGAGGATCAGTTCGCTCGAAACTCTAGTTAAGGTATTTCGCCCTCGATGGATCTTTCCCCTCCTCCTGCCCTCTCTATCAGCCGCCTGAGGTGAGGTGATGGACTGCGCCGGAATATTCGATGCGGAGTGGCCGGTTCAGGGAGTGAAGACAAATTACGAAATAACATACTCAACGGCAAAAACCTGACACTATGGGTGCCCTATGGGGTCCGTTCTGATCGCTTCATACTCCGTCCTGACGACATCCTGCCCGTGGATGCGTTCCAGCCCTTGCACGATAAAATGGCCGCGGGCCATGTTCTGAAAATGTTTGATGAAGATAAGGTTGATGGCGGCGCCGCCCACTGCACCGATGATCGGCACGGCTTGCGCAGCGGCCTTCTCTGAGACAACGACACCGAAACGGGCGGCGATCTGCGCGATGAGCCGGATGAGGGCCGGTCCGCCCTCCTGGGCCAGGCCCTTCTCCGCGATGTACTGCGCAGCCTCCGAAACCGTCGTGGCCAGAGCGGCCCGCACCGCGAAGTACCCCGTCTCGCTGGCGTCATCGCGCTTTGATGGGCCTCCCAAGGCGAAGACCTCGATGCAGGCCAGCTTTGTCTCGATCTCCCTGATCCGCGCACCCTCGCTTCTCGCAACATCAACGATGGAGCGCAGCATAATTGTCGTTGAAATGGGCAGTTCCACCAGCAGTGCCGGAAGGCCGAAGGCACCGCCTGTTGCGCCGGTTGCAGCAACGATCAGTTGGTGAAAAAAATCGGAGGACCGTCGGGGCGCGCCGTCGCCCACGGTTGCCACAGCCGCATCAAGCGCTTTCCAGATGGCGGCCCGCGCAGCACGGTTCACTGCGTCGGACCATTTCGCGGGGAGCAGTGCAAAGCCTCTTTCTATTGGCGTTCCAATGACGTTGGTGATCTTTGCGGCAAGGCCGGGGTTTTCCAGAAGGGACTTCGCGTATCCAAGTGCATCTCTCTCGTCGTTTGAAAGACTCATCGTGATACCTCCGGATAATCATTCTGCGGCCTGGCGATGACTTGAAATAGTGTATCACACGCCGCCTATCTGTAATGAAATTATACTAATGAATCGTCCATGAACTGACGTTCACACCGGAGGATGAAAATCCCCCTCTATCCCCCTTTTTCTAAGGGGGACGCTGTGCAACATGCACATGGGTTACATTTTAACCCTGGGACATGGGTTACACTTTTTTACTG
>MHDZ01000068.1 GCA_001805055.1 Nitrospirae bacterium GWC2_57_13 | reverse complement strand
TTTCTCATGACAAGACCCTTTCTGCCCTTTCCCAGGGCGTGGGATCCTGTCTGTTAGTCTAACACAACTGTCCAGTCGGAGGGGTGCAGTTCAGCAGAGGTCGCAGAGGTTTAAACCTGACAAACCCGTAAAACGCTATTGTTCACATAAAGGCACAAAGGCACGGAGAAAGGCAGGTTGAAAGCATTCAGGTTTTCCTTTGTGGGCTTCGCGCCTTGGCGGTGAAAGCCTTGGTGTTTTTTTCTCCACACATGAGATATCATCGGTTTTTCAGATAGTTCCGCTTGAATGTTGTTGCAGGGGTTGTTTTTCTTTCAAAAAACCTATATAATAAGCATAGTTAGATTTCTGGCCGTCCCAATAATCCTCGTAACAGACTGTTGTAAAATCAAGCTCACAGTACCAGGCCCGCTGCTTCAGAATGCGATATCCCTCTGCGCCTCTGCGAGACATAAAAGTGTCGTTGCTTTTCTTTACGCCAAATGCTTTCGTCTTTCTTGGCGACCTTTGCGCCTTGGCGAGAAAATCGTAGTGTTCTTTTCTTCGTACCTTCGTGTCTTTCTCCGTCTCCGTCCCGCATCAATAAGATGTATGACACGGAGCGGGGCCCGCATCCAATACTAATTGGTAACGGAGCGGGAATGGCATATTTGGTTTTGTTTTTTCTGATCGCGGATACCTGATCACTGATAGCTGAATAAAGGAGGCGAAGCATGCCGGCAAAGAACCCCAAGACGACAAAGACAGCGAAGCCGAAAAAGCAAAAAGGCGATGTGCGCTACGACGTGAGCCTGTTGTCGGAATACGACGTCTATCTTTTCAAGGAAGGGAACCACTTCAAGCTCTACGAAAAACTGGGCTCCCATGTGCTGACGTCGGGAGAGGTGGCCGGCACGCTCTTCGCCGTCTGGGCGCCGAACGCGAAATCCGTGACCGTCATGGGCGATTTCAACGGCTGGGACCCCGAGACCCACGAGCTGCGGGACAGGGGCGATGGCTCCGGCGTATGGGAAGGGTTCATTCCCGGCGTGGTGGAAGGGGAGCACTACAAGTACCACATCACCTCAAACAACCAGGGCAAGCGCTTCGACAAGACCGACCCTTTCGGCCTCTATGCAGAGGTGTCGCCGAAGACAGCCTCCATTGTCCGCAAGCTCGACTATGAATGGAACGACGAAGACTGGATGAAGACCCGGGGCCGCCGGAACGCGCTCGACGCGCCCCAGTCCGTCTACGAGGTCCATCTCGGCTCCTGGCGCAGGGTGCCCGAAGAAGTGAGCCGTTCGCTCACCTACCGGGAGGCCGCGCACCAACTGGCCGAGTATGCGAAGGAGATGAACTTCACCCACGTGGAGCTGATGCCGGTGATGGAGCATCCCTTCTATGGTTCCTGGGGATACCAGGTGACGGGCTTTTTCGCGCCTACGAGCCGGTACGGAACGCCCCAGGACTTCATGTACCTGGTGGACCATCTGCACCAGAACAATATCGGCGTGATCCTGGACTGGGTGCCATCCCACTTTCCGAGCGACGCGCATGGCCTGGTCTATTTCGACGGCACACACCTCTACGAGCACGAGGACCCGCGCAAGGGCTTCCATCCTGAATGGAAAAGCTACATCTTCAACTACGGGCGGCACGAGGTGCGGAACTTCCTGATCAGCAGCGCCCTCTTCTGGCTCGAAAAGTACCACATCGACGGCATCCGCGTCGACGCCGTGGCGTCAATGCTTTATCTCGATTACGGCCGCGAGGAAGGCGAATGGATCCCGAACGAATACGGCGGCAAGGAGAACATCGAGGCCATCTCGTTCCTCAAGAGCCTGAACGAGGCGGCCTATACCAATCATCCCGATGTGCAGACCATCGCCGAAGAGTCCACGGCCTGGCCCATGGTCTCGCGGCCCGTATACGTGGGCGGTCTGGGCTTCGGTATGAAGTGGAACATGGGATGGATGCACGATACGCTGGACTACTTCTCCCTTGATTCGGTGTTTCGGAAATATCACCACAACCAGCTCACCTTCAGCATCTGGTACTCCTTCTCCGAGAATTTCATGCTCGCCCTCTCCCACGACGAGGTGGTACACGGGAAGGGGGCCCTCATCGGCAAGATGCCCGGCGATGAATGGCAGCAGTACGCCAATCTGCGGCTGCTCTTCGGCTATATGTACGCCCATCCCGGCAAGAAGCTCTTTTTCATGGGCTGCGAGTTCGGGCAGCGGAGGGAATGGAACCACGACGACAGCCTGGAATGGCATGTGCTCCAGTATCCCATACACGCGGGTCTGCAGCGGTGGGTAAAGGACCTGAACCACTACTACCGGTCCGAGCCGGCCCTGTACGAGGTGGACTTCAGCAACGACGGGTTCGAGTGGGTGGACTTCCATGACTGGGAGAAGAGCGTTATCGTCTTCACGCGCAAGGGCAAGGACCCCGCGAACACGGTCATCGTGGCCTGCAACCTGACACCGGTGCCGCGGAACAACTACCGGGTCGGCGTGCCGAAGCCGGGATACTGGCAGGAGGCGATGAACAGCGACGCAACTATCTACAACGGGAGCGGGCAGGGTAACATGGGCGGCGTCGAGAGCGTACCGGTGCCGTCTCATGGCAAGTTCCATTCCATCTCTCTTACCCTGCCGCCGCTCAGCGTTCTGTTCATGAAGCACGGTAAGAAATAAGTGCGGAGTTCGGAGTAGGGACACGTCAAAACCTTTTCTCTCGCAAAGGCGCAAAAACGCCAAGGTTTTGAGGCAAAACCGGTATCAGGGGCAGAGGCGATCTCTCGCAGAGCCGCCCCCGCTCCCCCGGCTCCGTTTCCCCGGCCCGCATCATAGTAGTATTTGATCCGGGGCGGGCGTTTCTATAAGCATTTGATGCGGGCCCCGCTCCGTGTCAGCGACTATTTGTAGGCGGGACGGAGACGGAGAGAGCACGCAGAGAGATCTTTTAATTTCCGGTTTTTAACCAAAGGCTGTATTTTGCATCGTTTTCTTCGTACGCTTCGTGGAGAGTGGCAGGAAGCTTCTATTTGACTCATCTCGCAAAGGTTTGAACTCGCTATGATCCTGTATTTCTCTGCGAACTCTGCGTCTCTGCGAGACAAAAGAGGTGGTTTGCTTTTCTTGGCGAACGCAGCCTGTCCCGGGATGCTTAAAGCCGGGACGCCTTGGCGAGAAATGCATTATTAGGTTTTCTCCCTGTCTCAGTGTCTCCCCCGGCCTCGCATCCATAAAAATCGGAACCGGGGCGGGCGTGGTGGATTTTGATTTTTGCGGATGCATTAAGCAGTATGTCTGATCGAGGAGGTTATATGTCCCATCCGAAAGTTCTCGCAATTGTACTGGCCGGAGGCAAGGGGGAGCGGCTGTTTCCGCTGACCGCCTACCGGTCAAAACCCTCGGTCCCCTTCGGCGGCCGGTACCGGATCGTCGATTTCGCCCTGAGTAACATGATCAACTCCCATATCTACTCCATCTACCTGATGGTGCAGTACAAGTCCCAGTCGCTGATCGAGCACATCCGGCGAAACTGGGTGCTGTCGTCGGTCATGAAGGACCACTTCGTCACAGTCGTACCGCCCCAGATGCGGACCGGGCCGGAATGGTTCCAGGGCACGGCGGACGCGGTGCTCCAGAACATCGATGTCATTCACGTAAACAGCCCTGAGATCGTGGTGATCTTCGGGGCGGACCACATCTACCGGATGGACGTGCGCCAGATGATCGACTTTCACATCGAGAAGGACGCCTATGTGACGGTGGCCGCCCGGCCGGTACCGATCGAGCAGGCCTCAGCCTTCGGCGTGATCCGGACTGACGAACATAACCGGATCATCGGTTTCGAGGAAAAGCCGAAGAATCCCACGCCCATGCCTGGCGACCCGACCCGGGCCTACGAGTTCCATGGGGAACTACATTTTCAGCAAGGATGTGCTTGTGGAGTGCCTGACGACCCCGGACCGGGAGAACCAGCATGACTTCGGGAAGCATATCATCCCGCGGCTCGTCAGGACCGGCAAGGTCTTTGCGTACAATTTCGAGTCGAATGTGGTGCCGGGTGCGAAGCCCTACGAGGAGAACGGGTACTGGCGCGACGTGGGCACCATCAAGGCCTTTTATGACGCCCACATGGACATGCTGGGTGAGAACCCCAGGTTCGAGCTGGAGAACTAACTCTGGCCCATCCATCCTTCGAGCTACCAGGGGCCGGCAACGAAGTTTCTCGAAGGCCATATACGGAACAGCCTGATCGCCGAGGGTGTGGTCATCAAGGGGGCGACCATATCGAACTCCGTTATCCGGCGCGGAGTGGTGATCGAGGAAGATGTGGTCATCGAGGACTCGATCCTCATGGATTTCGTCGTGGTGAAGCGGGGGAGCCGCATACGGAACGTGATCGTGGACAAGGTGAATGTGATCAAGGAAGGGGAATCGCTCGGCTACGATGAAACAGCCGATTGCGGCAAGTGTTTTATCGACCCCTCTGGCATCCGTGTGCTGCCGAAGTTCGGGCGACTGATAGAGCCCTGCGAAGAGGAATGAGGCCGGAAATCAGGAGGAGTGGCATACATGACGTTGTGGACCGGCTTTATCGCCTGTACGGTGCTGATCGTCTATTCCGGGATGAATCTCTCAAAATACGGGGACATTCTCGCGGAAAAAACAGGTCTTAGCAGGACCTGGATCGGCGTGGTGCTCATGGCCGCCGTGACATCGCTGCCCGAGCTGATCACCGGGATCAGCTCCGTGGCCGTCGTGGGCGTGCCCGAGATCGCGGCAGGTGACGTGTTCGGAAGTTGCGTGTTCAACATGCTGATCCTTGCCGTGCTGGACGCCATCTCGCGCCCAATGCCGCTTTACACCAAAGCCCACACGGGACATGTGCTCTCCGCCGGTTTCGGCATTCTGCTGATAGGGGTCGCTGCAGTGGGGCTTTTCGCGCAGGAAGCGATGCCCGCCATCGGATGGATCGGCTCCACCTCGTTCCTGATCATCGCGCTTTACCTTGCCGCCATGCGGATGGTCTATTCATACGAAAAGCGGCAGATAGCGGCCTTCATAAAGGAGCGGGCCGAGGAACTGAAATACGAGACCATCGCCACGCGCTCGGCAGTCCTGTGGTATGTTCTGAACGCCGTGGTCGTGATCGTCGCGGCGACCTTCCTGCCCGGTATCGGCGAGGGAATCGCGGAGCGCACAGGACTTGGCCAGACCTTCGTGGGTAATATTTTCATCGCCCTTTCCACGTCGCTGCCGGAAGTCGTTGTGTCCGTGGCTGCGCTGCGGATCGGAGCGGTAGATCTTGCCATCGGCAACCTGCTCGGCAGCAATATCTTCAACATCTTTATCCTCGCCCTTGACGACCTGTTCTTCCTGGATGGACCGCTTTTGACTTCGGTCAGCACCTCGCACGGCATCTCGGCGCTCTCGGCCATCATGATGACGTCGCTCGCCGTGATCGGGCTTGTCTACCGGGCCGAGAAGAAGCGGATGGTCCTCTCCTGGCATTCAGTGGGGATGATCATGGTGTACATGGGGAACATGCTGCTGCTGTTCGGGTTCAGGAAATAGGGTCTGCCTGACAACCGCGGCATCAATCGCCACACCTGATCTCGACGCGGAGACAGGGAGACGCGGGGACGGGGAGAAAGGTCAAGGCGGGGCGGTCTCTCGCGGAGACGCCCCCGCTCCCCCGGCTCCGTTTCCCCGGCCCGCATCATAGTAGTATTTGATCCGGGGCGGGCGTTTCTATAAGCATTTGATGCGGGCCCCGCTCCGTGTCAGCGACTATTTGTAGGCGGGACGGAGACGGAGAGAGCACGCAGAGAGATCTTTTAATTTCTGGTTTTGAAACCAGAGACTATGGCTTTTCTTGGAGTACTTAGCGCCTTGGCGAGAAATACAGTTTTTGCTTTTCTCCGTGCCTCAGTGCCTCCGTGGTGATCAGGACCTTTGCTTATCCGATCCTTCTGCGTTCATTTGCGACCAACTCCTTCTCCATTTCAGATCTTACGTGACGGGCAGATGTCAGCGAGCACGCACACGTCATGCTTCGGCTTTCTTGCCTGGCATACGGCCCGTCCATGGAATATCAGCAGGTGGGATAGGTTTCCCCATTCCGACCGGGGGATAAGCTTCATCAGGTCCTGCTCGATCTTGACCGGGTCCTCGTGCTTTGTGAGGCCGAGCCGGAAGGCCAGTCGCTTGACATGCGTGTCTACCGCAATGCCTTCATTGATGCCGTAAGCGCCTGACAGGATGATGTTCCCGGTCTTGCGCGCCACGCCAGGCAGGGAGACGAGCTCCTCCATGGTCTTCGGGACATTCCCATTGAAGTCCGCAAGGACCATCTTTGCCGAATTTACGATGTTCTTTGCCTTTGTCTTGTAAAAGTTCGCAGAACTCACGTCCCGGGCCAGCGCTTCCGGCGTGCTCTTCGCGAAATCCTCCACAGAGGTATATTTCTTGAACAGCCTCTCGGTCACCTTGTTCACCAGAACGTCCGTTGTCTGCGCTGACAGCACCGTTGCCACGAGCAGCTCGAAGGGCGATGCAAAGTTCAGCGCTGTGCGCGGTGTTTTCGAATATTTCCTACTCAGTCTTTTCAGTGTTTCCTTTGCCCTTTCACCTGGCGTCATCTGTCCTCCTTCGCTGCGGGCGTACCCTTCTGCTGCCAGAGGGACCTGAGCTGCTCCACTCGCTTCCGGTTGGCGCCAAGATCGGAATGGCCGATACGGGAGGCTGAACGCACATGGATCAGGCGCGCTTGCTCGTCGACCAGGAATTCCACGTCGTCTACGAACCGGAACAGGGCGCTCGTGAACTCAACATGCAGATATCCTTTCGATTCCGTCCTGATGCGCGTCCTCTTCATATTGCCGATAACGTCCTTGAGGGCTCGCATGGCCGCATCAGCGTCAGTGCTGTAGGTCAGCGGGTCCACGGTATGCCCTGCGTCGGGGCTTCGGCTTGATACGCAGTTGGGCGATGGGGGACAGTCTGCCAGTCTGTTGTTTCTCACACCGATATCTTTCGGCATACTGCCTCCGCAGCCGGCCATAAGGACCAGCAGGCTGATCGTCATCGTTAAGATCGCAGAGCTCATGGTTCCTCCCCCATACTTCGGATCCATCTCGTCATCCAACAGGTCTGCCGGGCCTGTCCACGAGCTACAATAGTCGTAGAAATCACATCCACGTGCCCTCTGCGGATATATCAAGACTGAATTAATCGTATTTTAACGATACCGCCAAAGAGGAGGGAAGTCAAGGCAGGGAAAGACGGGCGCAGAGGTGCGCAGGACGGGGTTTTTCCGCTCAGCAGGCGGAAATGCTAAAAAAGAGCATGGCCCCGGGAGCCGGCGGCAAGCAGCAGTATGCCGAAGAGGAGCGGCATGAGCGTGTAGGCGATGAAGTGCACGGCCATTCCTGCCCGGTCGCCGAAGCGCGCTCTCATGGAACCGAGCCTGCCGACGGTCTCGGGGCTCTTGATGCGCAGCAGGTGAGTGGCGCTGCCGAAGGCGATGGAAAGCATGCCGATGGAGAGTGTAAGGACGTCCATGTGATCCTCCCGGTGAAAATTCACCACTCGGTGCTTCAGATTTCAATTCTGATGAGACTATGTCATAGGATCGTCAACTCGTCAAGGTACTATTCACGTTGCCGGTATTTTTTGCGAATCAGGCAGCGGCTGAGGGGAGCGGCGGGGTGCACGGGGCCTCATTTTTCCTGAGCCGTGACAGATGCACGCATCTCAGAGCCTTGCCGCAGATAGGTCACCGTGATGCTGTCACTAGGTTTCAGCTCCTTCAGGATATTCGAAAGGTCCTTGAGAGTTGTGACAAGGGCCTTGTTGATCCTGATGATCACGTCGCCTTCCTGAAGGCCCGCCGCTTCAGCGGACGAGCCGGGCACAATGCCGGCAAGCCGCACACCAGGGCCGGCAAAGGCAAAGTCAGGAATGGTGCCGAGAGAGATCTTACGTTCTTTTCCGGGGGAGGACGCGTTCGGTGTGCCCGTCGAGATCGTCGAGGTGAGCGGGTCCGGTCGTGCTGCGAGATATTCGATGGCTTCCTTCGCTACAGATGCCACCTTTACCAGGCCGTCAGCAGCGATCTTTTCCGGCCTGTCTGATGGCCGATGGTAGTCGGTGTGAGGGCCTGTGAAGAGCTGGATGGCGGGAACACCGGCCTCGTGGAAGCTACCCTGGTCGCTCGAGTCGAGGTCCTCGGCCAGTACCTGGACATCAACGCCTGTGACGAATCCTGCGCCGCGAAAGATATGCACCCATTCGCGGGCTGAGCGGCCGCCGAGGACGAGCAGCCTGTTCTTTTCCATGCGGCCGACTGTATCGAGATTGATCATTCCGATGATTCTCTTCGCGGGGTAAGGATGGAAGTCTGAAACGTATCTTTTGGAGCCGAGCTTTCCCGCTTCCTCACCGGTGAAGGCCACGAAGACGAGCGTCCGTTCCAGCTTCGGCTGTTTGCTGAAAAAGCGCGCCAGTTCGAGCAGTATCGCCGTGCCGCTGGCATTGTCGTCTGCGCCGGGATGGACCTTTCCCTTGTTCTCTTTCCGTACATCAGGCCAGCCCAGGCCGAGATGGTCATAATGAGCGCCGATCACTACGCTCTGGCCTGCAAGCTCCGGCTTCATGCCGGGAATGATGCCGATCACGTTTCTGAGCGTGACGGTTTCGTTCTTCTCTCCCGTCCTCTCCTGCCACTCATGGAACCAGCTTCCGTTTCCGCTGCCGGGCGTAAGACCTGCTTCCGCAAATCCCTTTGCAATGAGTTCTGCTGCCTTGTGGAGCTCAGGCGTGCCGAGGCCTCTGCCTCGCATGTCCTGGTCTGCAAGAAAGAGAATGGTCTCTGTCATTCGTTCTTTTGAGAAGGCCTGAGGGAGAGCCGCGAGAGGCGGCCTTTGGGCCAGATCAGCCATCTCAACGCTGATCACCGCGCCCTGTGCATCAGGCACGAAAGCGGTCAAGGGAGAGTTCGTTATCTGCCATCTGCCCTTGGCAATGTTCTCAGGCGCCGTTCCCTGAAAAGCAAGATAGCTGTATTTATGATAATGAGGCAGTTTTCGCCCCAGGCCGGGAAGGGCCTCTGCTTTGTCCGAGGCGATGAACAGCTTAGCAAGGTCATTGTTCTTCCCATGGCGGGCCGTGAACACAAAAGCATGGTCCTTTTTGGAGATAGTCGTCCTGTTGATATTGACATGTTCGCGATCGCTCGAAACGTCATATCCCGAGAGGGTCGAGAAGGCTCCCGGTGCGTATTGGTTCTCCCATCCCAGTATCGCAATAGAACGGTCAGAGGGAAGTTCTTGCATCTCGCTGTCGAGCTTTACTATTGTCTCGTCAGGACCGGAACGGGAAAGAGCATCACCGAGCTGCCGGTACGCGCTCAGCAGCGCTCCTGAGGCAGAGGAGGGGAGTATCACAAGCAGCCTTTTCGCGCCAAAGGCCTGGGTGATGGCAGGCGGTATCTCGTTTCGCGAGAGCCTGCGGAAGAGATCGAATTCCGGATCCACGTCGATCCGGAGCGGCCGCGACGGAAGGTCGAGGGAGAAGTCGAGTTTGCGCTTATCCATCTCAAAGACAGCCTGATGGGCCTTTTTCATTCCGTCCATGGTCACGGCTACAGGAACGCGGAGACGGTAGACCGGGCCCTTCTGCACCTGTTCGATCCGCGCGGTCAGGATGTGATACTTGCCGCGCATTCGCGCTTTCACTCTGCTCAACCTGATCTCCGGCGCCCCGGCGCGAGCAACCCACTGTTCGAATATCCCGGCGAGCTTCCTCCCTGAGGACTTCTCAAAGCTTTTCCGCAGGTCCTCGAAAGAAACTGTTTTGAACCGGTAATTTCGATAGAAGTCCTGCAGGGCCGCGATGAAGATCCCGTCGCCAAGCTCAATGCGGAGCATATGGAAGAACATGAGCGACTTACCGTAGCCTATGGCCTCGGAGGGCGAGCTGTGGCGTGATTGGAACCGGGTGAGGGGGAAGTCGCGGCCCTCGAGCACATAGTCCGCGTACTTCTGGAGCGTTGTCTGGCGGTACTCAACGGCCTGGCCCTGCTGTTCCCTGGTCAGGTGGTCCGAGAGATAGGCCGTGAGGCCTTCAGACCAGTTGCCTCCCGCGTAGTCAGGGTAGACGCTGTTCCCCCACCAGTTGTGCAGGATCTCGTGGGGATAGGACGTGTTGATGATGAAAGGCAGGCGCACCACCGTGGGGCCAAGGAGCGTGAAGGACGGCATGCCGTAGCCCGTTTCCCAGAAGTTCTCGACGAGCGCGAACTTGGCGTAGGGGTAGGGGCCGATCATGTTCTCGTAGAGGGACAGGTACCGCGCAGTGGCGTCCAGGTACTTTTCGGCCAGCTTCTGATCAGGCTCGCGAAGAAAGACCATAGCCTGGGTCCTGCCCGCAGGCTTCGTGTATTCGGTAAAGGGAGCGGCCACAAGGTACATTTCGTCCTGGGGCTCGAGCGATTCCCAGCGGACATAGGATATCTCTTTTCTGCGGGAATGGATGGCACGCTTTCCCTGGCTCACAGCGTCCCAGCCTGGAGGGAGCGATGCTTCGAGGGTGAAGGTTACCATCTCGCCTCCGAACTGTGCGTACCATGAGGAGCTACCAGCGAGAAAGATGCCCTCGCCTGAGATCGTACCCGGCGTGGTGCTGAATCCCCGGGCTGTTTCTTTGCCTACGGAAGCAAGAGGGTGCGAGACGTTACCGCTGTAGCGCATCACGAAGGTGTTGCGGCCCGGCGGCAGGGTCAGGCGAAAGGATTCAACGGTCACCTGACCGATGTAGGTGGTCTCGTACTCGATCCTGACGCCCGGCGAAGGCGTGATCGGCTCCAGGCCCTCGTGCAGCTGGAAGCGCATCTCCGCTGGCCGTCCAGGAGGAAGGGTGATCGAGTCCTCAACGGTCAGCATGCTCCGCTCCGGTTCGAGCCGTACGTTGATGTCGTGGTGGACCATGCCGGTCTTCAGCGGCTCCGCAGCGGAGCAGGAGAGCGCCGTGGAGAGCAGGATTGCCACGATAATGGGGAACGTACGCTTCATATTTCCATTGTAGGATAGAGGAGGGGGAAGGTAAAGGGAATTGTTTTGGGGGCAAGTGAGATCCTGAAACTGCTTGAAGCAGAACGCAATTTCTGATAGAGTCGATTAGCCAGTCGGAAACAGGTTAGATTTGAGAGGAAGGAGCCAATCGTGGAATCGCTGAAAACTGTTTTTCGCGGTATTCTCCTTGGGGTCGGTTTCAGCTTTGGCGCACTGCTTATTTATACTGTCTATCAGCATTTTATCGAAGCGCCGAGCAGAATGGGTTTTCGACAAAGCCTTATTAATGAAATTGATGAGGAGCTAAAGCAGCTTTCTGCAGAGGTCATCGACTATAAACTAATCGGGGGCAATGTCTATGTAACTTCAAAGGTTAAGAATACTGGTAGTAAGGCGCAGATTTACGTTTTCCCGAAAATTGAATTTCTTGATAACAGCGACATCTTCTTGTTTGATTGTTCTGGTGAGCCTTTCAAGCTATTGAAAGGTGGTGGCGAGGCTTATTATAGTACTGAATGCCGGGTACTTGTGCCTGACAAGCTGAAGCGTATAGCCCGAGTTCAAGTTAAGCCTCTTTCTGCTAGATAAAAGTGTAGTAAACTGTATGCAGGAGCCCAGGCGGCGCGGCTAAGAATATTGTGGTTGTCTGCAGACTGCTTGATCAGCAGCTTGCTGCCCAGGCAAAGGCGTTCGAAACCGACAGTGGTTTCACCGAGCGTCTCTACCGCGTGCGTTCTGAAAAGCGGTCATTACTAAGTCGTTGCAGATAGCGCATCAAAAAATGACGAGACAATATCCTGGCATAGGATGAAGGAAAATCCAGGTTCCGAAGCGTCAGACGCCTTGGTCATAGCGACCTCAGGAGGTAAGCTTCTATGAAGCCAGCATCAGCCAAAGCTCTTGTTTGGACGGCCGCCGTCCTTATTGTTCTCGGTATGATGATTCTGTCCCCATCGGGCGCATTTGCGCTGTTTTCGCTGGCTGCGCTTTGCGCTGCCATCCCCGCGGCGTTCGGGTCCAAAAGACCCCGGATCATTGCCGCCGTATTGCTGGTCCTTTCACTCGCCCTGGGTGCGAGTTACTACGCTGCATTCAAGAAAGAGAGCAAGGCATATTCCCAACGCGCAAAAGAGCGTGCAGCCAAGCCGCCTGCCCCGTTACAGCAGAACCAAGGGCCGAAGAAATGAATTCTTAGAGGGTAGAAATATGTCGAAAAAACATCTCACAGTAAAACCTGACGACGCCGTCGAATCCGACGGCGCCGACTTCTTCAAGACCTATTTCGAGTATAATCGCACGCTCCGGGCATGGTTCGTGGCCTTCGGGATCGGCGGGCCCGCGCTGTTCCTGGTGAACGAGCACGTCTCCGCCCGGCTTGTGGCGGCAGGGCGGCTCTATCTTGTTGCGGCGCTGTTCGTCATTGGCGCGGCGGCCCAGGTGATTGGCGCGCTGATGAACAAGATCTCGAACTGGTACGTCTATTACTCATGCCTTGATGATGAGTTCACATCCACCCGAAAGTACCGGCTCGCCGAGTGGCTCATCGACCAGTTCTGGATCGACATCCTGCTCGACGTTGTCACGATCCTGGCCTTTGGCGCGGCTATCTGGTTCATGATGACGGTCTTCGGATAGGGGGAAAGAGAGATGAATGCTCAATTCGTCGACGCATTGCTGATCGCAGGCGGGATATATCATGCGGGATTCGTGGTGTTTCACGCCATGTTCTGGAAGTTTTTCTTCTGGAAATACGAACTGGAAACGCTGAGCACTATAAACCGCGGAGTCATGCAGATACTGAACCTCTGCCTGATCTTTGTGTTCCTTGCTTTTGCCTATCTGTCCTTCGCGCACCGGTCCGATCTGACAGCCACGCCATTGGGGCGGGCACTTCTGCTGATAGTTTCGATCTTCTGGCTCCTCAGGGCGATCGAGCAGGCCATTTTCTTCGGGCTCAAAAAGAGGTTATCGCTTATTTTATTTACTTTTTTTGTCGCCGGGACGCTGCTTTATTTCTTTCTTTTCATGATCGGTATTTCAGGATGACCGGCATTTCAGTGGAAAGCTGCCCCTGTTTTTCCTTGAAAAGGATTGACTTTCGCCGTTAATGAGGCTATTATACTCAATAAATAGAGACAGAAAAGTTTTTGTTGATTGCGGGCCGCAAAAACTTCAAGAAAGTTTTGCGGCTTTTTTATTTCATGGCCGGTACTATCCGGCACGGAGGAAGCACATGGCAAAGAAGCTTTTTGTGGGAAATTTGTCCTTCAGCGTCACGGAAGATGATCTGCGGGACGAGTTCGGCAAGATCGGAGAGGTGGCATCGGCTAAGGTCATCACGGATGGGGCAACTGGCCGGTCGAGGGGCTTCGGCTTTGTGGAGATGACGTCGGATGACGCCGCCGACAAGGCGATCGCAAGCCTGAACGGCAAGAATTTCATGGACCGGGACCTTAACGTGAGCGAGGCGAAACCGCAGAAAGAGCGGGGCAGTGGATTTCGTTCCGGCGGCGGCGGTGGCGGCGGCGGTGATCGCGGCAAGCGCGGCGGTGGCGGCGGCTTTGGCGGGGGAAGGAAGAACGACAATTGGAGATAAGAGTCGAGGGGAAGGACATTGAAAAGGCGATCCGCATACTGAAGCGGAAGATTCAGCGCGACGGCATTTTCCGTGAGCTGAAGAACAGGCGTTTTTACGAGAAGCCTTCCCTTAAGAAAAAAAGAAAACAGCGAGAAGCGTTAAAGCGAAAGCGCAAAAGCATGGCGTCACGCAGCTTCAGCAGGCCTCGGCCGCAGACGACGCGGTAGCAGCAAGCGTTGCTTCCGCTTATCAATTTTCACCACAGTGTTCGCACGCCGGGTCCACAGATCTTGTTCGGACCCGGCAGTGTGTCTCATCCACAACTACAGCCTGTGACCGCACTCATTTCTGTTCCAGCCAATCACCGATAAAGATGTCCGTTGCCCGGGGTTTCTGGGGGTTCCGGTTCGACGCCCAGACGAGCTTCTTGCCGTCAGGCGAGAACATGGGGAAGCTGTCGAAGACGGTGTTGAAGGTGATCCGCTCCAGGCCCGTGCCGTCCAGATCGATGAGATAGATCTCGAAGTTATGGCCGAAGGTCTTAAGGTCCTCCTGCCAGTCGTCCTTGTTCGATGAAAAGAGGATATGCTTCCCGTCCCGGTGCCACGAAGGAGCCCAGTTCGTGGCGCCGTTGTTCGTAAGCCGCTTTTTGTTCGCTCCATCCGCATCCATGATCCAGAGGTCCAGGGGGACAGCGATGATGTAATCGTTCTCCATGGCGTCCTTCCATTGAGCTTTCTCCTCATCCGTTTCCGGATACCAGGCCCTCCAGACGATCTTTGTCCCGTCAGGCGAGAACCAGGGCCCGCCATCATAGCCTATGCGATTGGTCAGCCTGCGCACCTTCGCGCCGTCAGCGTTCATACTATATATATCGAAGTCATTTTCCCGCTGGGAACCGAAAACTATCTGTTGTCCATCAGGCGAAACGATCGGCTCGGCATCGTACTTGGGGTTGTCCGTGATCTTTTTAAGGTCCGAGCCGTCGGCCGTTGCAATGAAGATATCATAGGGATAAAGGGGCCAGACGTAACGGGCGCCGGGCGGCGTTTTTGGTCTTAGCGGGCAGTCGCCGGGCAGATGGCTCGTTGAGGCGAACACGATGCGGCCGTCAGGGAAGAAGTAGGAGCAGGTATGAGCGCCGTGGCCGGGACTGACCATGCGTTTGCCTGATCCGTCGATGTTCATGACCATGATCTTGTCGCAGGCAAAGTCGCGGCCATCAGCGTGATTGGACTGGTAGATGAGCTTTTTCCCGTCGCTGGAGAAATAGGCCTCGCCGTTATCGCCATCAAAAGTGAGCTGGGTGATGTTCTTGAGACGGCGGTCGATGAATAGGGGCGCACCACCACTATCGACGGGCATTTGCGTTGAGCAGGCCGCGAGGAGGCACAGGACAAGAAGGAAAATGGCGGTCCTGATCATCGCCGACCTCCCCGCGAAGAAGGATCCGGGTCAAAAAATCTCCTTACATAAAAGAGATAACCTGTCCAGATGGCGAGCATGAGAACCATCATGAACACGATGGCAGTCACGGTGCCAGGATCCTGCCAGATCTCCACAAGGTGGAGCAGTTCGATCTGTCGTTCCGTATATCCCATTGCGAGATATACTGACTGGTAATCGGTCATGAGGAAGGTGGCGATGCCCGCACCGTACCCCAGGACCGGCACCACAAGGGCGCCGATCCAGCCCGTCATCTTCAGATCATATACTGCTTTCGCTATGAAGAACAGCAGGGCCGAGAATGACAGCGAATAAATTGCAAGCGGCAGGCCCGTAAGCACTGTTCCGAAGAGGGGGAGTGCAGGGAACACGAGCATCAGCAGCAGGCTGCCTGAACCGAAGTACAGCACGAGGCTCAGGGCCAGGATGGGCAGCGGGCGGGTGTCGGTCCATCGTGGGGCCGGGTCCCGCTTCTCGACGGTGGCCAAAACATGAGGGCTGCGGTAGAACAGGAAGAAGGCCCCTGGCAGGGCGACGAAGAGTACAAAATAGATGCCCATCATGACGATTTGCATGATGATGAGCGCAGCCTCAGGTAATTTCTGCCCCTGTTCCTGCATCATGGTCATCATCTTGGGCATAAAATAGGCGAGGAATCCGAAGGCCGGCACTCCTACCGAGAGCCAGACCGCTGAGAGGATGAGCGTCAGGGAACGGGCCCAGCGTTTCGCGGCGATGGAGCCGATGCCGAGCCAGAAGAAGATGACCGCACCGACGCCGTAAAGAACAACAGTGGGCACCATCACCCTCACCTTGACCATCTGGTCCGCACCGGGTCCCGCGTACGGGGCGAGCAGGATGCCCAGGACGCTAATGGCAATAATGAGAAGGCAGAACAGGCCCATCAGGATCTCCAGGATGCCGAAGAAAATAAGGCCGCCTTTTCTGTTCTTGAACTCTGCAGGCTGGTCAGGGAGTACGGTTACCATGTTTATCCTCCGTTGCCGGGTGATGGTATGTCCATTTTGAAGGCGAGTATATCAGTATTTTTCAGGGAATGCCATTGCGATGTAACGCTAGGAATCTTTTCGTAGTGACGCAGAGGGTGAGCATTTTCCGCAGATGAACGCAGAAAAGGCGGATCAGCAAAGGCACTGATTGCCACGGAGGCACTGAGAAAAACAAGTGAAGCTGAAAGGGGTAGGGGACAGGAATCAGCGGTCAGTTTTCAGTGATCAGGTCACGGGGATCAGCTATCAGCTGATTGCTATCTACTGACTACCGTCTACTGTCTACTGTATCCTCTCCTCCCTATTTCTTCCCCCAGGCTTTTTCCAGGAACTGGTCCCGACCGGAATTGTACCGGAAGAACTTGTACCGTACGGGATTCTTCGTGTAGTAATCCTGATGATATTCCTCAGCAGGCCAGAATTTCCCCGCCGGCGAAATTTCTGTCACGATGGGCCTGTCGAAAATGCCGGACTTGGCCAGCTTTTTCTTCGATGCCTCGGCAAGCCGCTTCTGGTCTTCGTTGTGATAGAAGATCGCCGCCCGGTACTGCGAACCCAGATCAACGAACTGGCGGTCCTTTGCCGTGGGGTCGATGTTCTTCCAGAACACGTCGAGCAACTGCTCATAGGTCACCTGAGCAGGGTCATACAGGACTTCAACGGCCTCGGTATGGCCTGTCCCGCCTGCAGAGACCTCCTCGTAGGTGGGGTTGTCCTTCAGGCCGCCGGCATATCCCGAGTTGGTGGAGACGACGCCTTTCAGCTTGTGAAAGGGCGGTTCCATGCACCAGAAACAGCCTCCGGCAAAAGTCGCTTTTTCCAGGTTCTTTTCAGGCATAACGGTCCTCTCTTCGCTCCGCGGCTCCGTGCATGCCCCCAGGGCGATGGCGAGTGCGCCGAGCAATATGGTTTTTGTGGCGATTGATGCTATCATGATTTCATTATAGCGCTTTAAAGTGAAGAATCAAATTCATCTAAAACAAACAGGACCTTTTTCACCGCGAAGTCGCGAAGAGCACAAGTGTGTCTAATGATTTGATTTTTTTTTGCGAGCTTTGCGCCTGCGAGAGCCGGCCCTGCCCCAGCTTTTCTCTGCGAACTCTGCGCCTCCGCGAGACATCGCCTTGCTCCTGATTCCGGCTCCTGCATGAAACCCTTGCGCTTTTTGGGCCTGCGAGAGACTGCTTTTGCTTTGTTTATTCTAAAAACTTGACTCGAAAGCTGAGTTATGCCAAAGTATCAAGATTCGCGATTTCAACTAGCAAGTGCAACACGTGGAAGAGCAGGCCGCGATGAGCCTGGACAAGGGGGGAAAGAACATGGGAAGAATGAAGATCAGTGTGGCGGCTGTATTCATGTGCACATTCATAATCTCTGCGGTTCCGGCGAGCGCTGGCACGTCCGGGCGCAGCGTGGAAACGACGCTGCAGTCGGACCTTGCAGGCAGCCTTAATCCTGAGGGGCTTCTGCTGACCGTTGGAGGCTATCGGAGATGGATCTCCGGCATGAACGAAGAATACGGCATACCGTCTTCCTATGTCCAGAGCGGGGCCATGCTGGGCGTAAGCCCTGCCTACAGCCACGTGTCAGCCCATGTTGAATGGAAGCCTGTGATCTTAGCGCAGGTGAGGCTGCAATACACGCTCTTCCGGTACTTTGGGGATTTCGGTGCGCTGCTGTCCTTCCCGTCGAAGGACTCGCCCTTCGGAAAGGACGAAGTGGACGCCCGGGAGGGGCAGGAAGAGAAGGATTGGGGACAGCGCTATCTGCTCCAGCCGACGCTAACGGCTAAAGCCGGCCCGATCATTATCCGGAACCAGAGCGATGCGGCTTACTTCACCTATAACGGTGCAGGACCCTATTTTCTGGAATGGGAGTACGACACGCTTGTGAAGGACGGCGGATGGGTGGTGTCGAACAGGACCTTTCTGCTCTGGGAGGCCTGGAAGGGGCCGGGTAAAGCAGCGTTGCTGGCCGGTCCTGTCTACGAGATCACCCGGTCATTCAGCGCGGACCTGACGCGCCGGCGGATCGGCGCAGTTGCTGTCTGGACGCCTGCGGAAGGGGACGGACTTTTTCAGAAACCTCGCATTTATTCCCAGGTGGGCGTGAATCTCGAGGACCGGAACCGCGACGGCGAGGTCTATTTCATCATCGGCGCAGGATTCGATCATGATTTGTAGACGCCGCGGGGGAATGATTCTTACACGAAGCTTATAGTCTCTTTACGTTCTCGATATACCCCTCCACATCGAACTTCGTCCGCGCTCCGTTGTAGGTCATAAAGCGGACCTTGCCGAAGATGGGCCGTTCGCCCCAGGCCCGGTCATGGACCCCGCCGATGCTCCAGGCGATGCCCGCATACCCGTTCGGGTCCCGGCCGTCGAGCTCGTACGTGTCGTTCAGATAGACCGCGATCTTCATGGCCTCCTCGGGCGAGCGCGTCCATTCCAGTATCTTCTTGGCCCAGTACATGCGCATGTAGCCGTGCATCTTTCCCCGCTTCATCATCTCCCGCTGCGCCGCATTCCAGAGCGGGTCATGGGTGCGTGCCTTTTCGAACTGTTGCCGTGAATAGATATATTCCCGTTTGTCCTTGCGGTGGGCATTGAGCGTTGCTTTCGCCCAGTTCGGGAAGCCATCGAAGTCATCGTAGTGATCATTATAGAAACAGAAATTGTCCGACAGCTCTCGCCGCACGATAAGCTCTTCCAGGAAGGCGGCTTTGTCCCTCCGGGGCTCTTCGCTCCGGCGAACCTCGAGAGCGATGCGCTGGGCCGAGACCTGACCGAAGTGAAGATAGGGTGAAAGGTTTGACTGGCCGTCAAGGGTCGGATCGTTCCTTTTTTCCGAGTAGCCTGACAGCTTCTGCCTGATGAAGCGTTGCAGCATTCTCCCGGCAGCCTTTTCGCCCGGCCTGATCCAATCCACAGGAGGAACGGCGGTGTCCGTGTTGATAGACCGCAGTACCTTTTTCCAGTTCACTGTCGGCTGTTTCCCGGCCCACTGGTGAGGATGGCGTTTCAAAGACGGGAATTCCGTGAGATAGTCATCGAGCAGGCGGTTGATCTTGGGGCGTATAGTGTAGGCGCCGAACTCCTGCTTGGTCGAGGCAATCCAGCAGGGAACGATATTGTGCGCATCCACTTCATGGAAGGGGATGCTGATGCGGCGGGCAACCCCGTTCTTCCACTGACCTTTGATCCTGAGGGGATCAATGTCCGTTACGAGCAGGGCAGCGTTGCGGGAAGCGATGAACCGGGGGACCTCCTTCTCAGGCTGTCCCAGGAGCAGGAAGAAGGGGATGTGCTTCCGACGAAGGCTTTGCTCCACCTCGCGCAGGCCCTGGAGCATGAAGGTATACTGCCGCAGGCCTGCGTTCAGGAAGAAAGGGACAATGCAGAAGACCACGCCAAGGGGCGAACCCGAGCGCAGCGCTGCATGCTGTGCGTACAGCAGCGCCCAGTTGTCCTTTACACGCTGGTCCCGGCTCATCCAGTAGACGACAGGGCCGGTGCGCGGTACTGCTGTTTTGAGAATTCTGGCTCGGGTAAGGTCCATAGTCACATATATCGAACATCAATGCGGCTCACCGCGTTACTTCGTCCGACCATTCCGTGTCGAACCATGCTGATGCGCAGCAAGGTTGCGCGGAAAAAACCCTATGATGGCAGCGTTTGTGGTGACGATCTGTCTTTGTTGGCGTCAGTTCGCCCGATCGGTGAAGTGCAGGCATAGACCAGCGCAGGCGGTAAGTTGCGGAACACGAACTCACTGGTCACCGTAGTGAACCTGCCCCGCAGCAGCGGGCCGAGCCGGAAGCCCTTGAGGGCCGAGAGCGTGTGCATGTACTGGATGAACACCCCGCTCGTCGACAGCAGCGGCATGGCGGTCCCTTCAAGCAATTGAACGAACTCGAGGGAAGAGCAGGGCAGCGTGGATACGATGCAGTCCACGTCTCCGCTGCAAAGGCCGAAGCGCTCTCTCAGGAAGGATTCGCACCCGAAAACATCGCGGTTCAGGATAAAGACGTTCTCTCCTGCGATGTCCCGCGCAAGCCTGCCGTAGAAGGCGGCGTTCTTTTCGAAGCAGATGAGCAGCGTGTCGCGCTTCTTTCTCCGGATGAGCTCCCGCGTTACCGCGCCGCTGGCGGAGCCGAACTCGAGGATCACCCTGGCCGAGGAGAAGGGCACGGGCCTCAGAAGGCTCTCGACGCAGTCGCGGGAGTCCGGCCCGATGGCCCCGACCTCCCGGATGTTCCGCAGGTATTCGTGAAAAAAAGCGAGGTGAGCGGTTGGTATGTTCCTCATCTGGTCCGCAACGGATATTCGCGGGGGTTCTTCTCTCGGCACGAAGTCACCTCTTGAATTCTGGAGTGAGCGCATTCCCCGCAGCTTGCAGGCTGTCCGACAATTGCTTGCTCGGCGGGGTCTTTTTTCTAGCAAAACTGACAGATCAAAGAAGGATACCGTGGAGAGT
>MHDZ01000067.1 GCA_001805055.1 Nitrospirae bacterium GWC2_57_13 | reverse complement strand
GTTGACACTTTATAGCACTTACTTCATTCGGGTTGAGGTAGGGTCAAGCCCATTCCTAGTTGAAATTCAGGAGCGGCTCCTATGCTGCTTCAGGCAGCCACTGCCTCCTCTCGACCGTCCTTCATCGTTCTCCGTCTGATCTCTCGCTGCAATGCATATCTGAGTTCTTGAAGGTGACGATACCCATTCACCCGATTAAGCCGTATCTCAACATCGAGTAACGCCGTTGCGACCCACCGCTGCTTCTGGTTGCTGTTTTTCCAGTAATCAACTTTGTCCGTCCGCTGTCCGACCAAAGCGTTGATGGACTCGATCATATTGGTGGTCGTAAAGCTCCGACGCAGTTCCTGGTGAATATTCAGGCGGTGAGCGGTAAGCGTCTCCTCAAATCCTTCTTCAAGACTGTGCACCGCTGATTCATTGAGCAGCCGCAGTTCTTTTTTGATCGGCAGGAAAGCGGCCTTCGCATCGCCGTAGTCCTCTTGACGGTAAGCCTTCTGGAGTTTCTTCTTAAAGGTGTCCTGTAGCTCTTTCGGAAGATATTTCAGAATGTTCTCCCGTTTATGCCACTGGCACCGCTGCACTACGCCATGATTGCCGAAAACGTCATCTATGGCTTTCCTGAATCCTTTGGCGCCATCGATTACGCATAAAAGCCCTTGCTCGTATTTGAGTCCACGGTTGATCAAGCTCTTGAGGAAATCTTTGCAAACGGACGCGTTCTCAGATGCGGCCTGGGTGATCCCAAGGATGACCTTTTCGCCCTTGATCGTTACACCGATGGAGATGATGATCTCATCGTCACCGAAGGCTTTTCCGTCCATCACCAGGGCTACGATATCGTACTCGTCGAGCTTTCGTTCCCGGAGCTCCCTCAACTTCTTCTCGCTTGCCGCAATATAGCGCCGTGAGATCGTCGAAGGGCTCATCGACAGCGCTTCCGGGATCGCCTCGGAGCATGCCCGGTAATCTCCACAGCTCAATCCGTACAGAACCCGTTTGAGCAGTTTCTCGTTGGCACCGCTCGTTGGCTTCTGAAACAGCTCATAGGATGCGAGAGGAACCTCTTTCTTTGTCCTCCCATTCCTCACTCTTTGATACATGATCGGTATCCGCTGGTCCTGGATAAAGACCGATCCCTGCTGCTTGCCCCATCGATCATACCCGGCAATGCCGTTCCGCTGATACTTCTCGCCGGCCAGCCTGACCACTTCTTCTTCAACGACTGCCACAATGTGCATGAGGCCCAAGGGGATCAACTCCTGAATGAGTGCTGCCTTGGCATCTATCGCGAGTGCTCCATACTCCTGAAGCTTCTGCACCTCGACGGCTTTTGCTCTTTTGACCTTGCCTTTTTTGCCAAACTTTACTATCGTATCCATTGAACGGCTCCTTTCTTGGCATTGTTTTGTCGGGAAACAAACCTTACCATTTTAGGAGCCGCTTCCTTAAATTTCAACTAAGAATAAATACAGAAGATTCGTCAGGTGCCTGATGTTTCATTTGGCCATGATTCTCCAGGCCAAAGGCCAAACCAAACCGCTGAAGTGATGAGCCTGTCCTATACTTTTCTGAATGTACAGAGTTTGTCGGGGTTAGTCAACAGGGAAAGTTACCAAAAATAATATGGGTCTTCTGACTTTTCTGTGGCTGCTCTAAAGTGTCTTGAGAGGTTATTATGCTCAATTATCACGCCTCAGGTGATTTTTTTGCCACCTTTCTTGCTTGCCCGAAGAAAGGTGGCGCCAAAGAAGGGCACCCCGGCGACCATTCTGATCCGTCATGCTCGATCGTCCTCAGTACATTTCAAAAACTCGGGCTCCCCGATACCATCGGGACAGGTCGCCCTCAGACAGTCTGAAATGTTTAACCCTCGGACTCGGTCGCATGACGGGAATGTTCGCATGGGGGAGGAGAGCAACGGCTTGAAATGCTTTTTCCCAAACCCCGCACTTCCCGGAGCGGCCCTACGAAATTCCTGGGGCGCCTTATCAAAGTGCCCCTCACCCCAACCCCTCTCCCCAGCGGGGAGAGGGGTTGGGGGACAAAAAAATAATTCTATCAGGGTCAGGAATTTAGTTCAGGACGTGAAGGGGAAGTGCAAAAAAGAAAATAGCCTGATCCCGCTACATTGGCTGAGTTTAATACCCACACAAAACCCAGAAGACTCTTAAAGCTTATCCGCAATTTCCGTAATGACAATTTCAGCTGTCTTGGAAAAGTTCCGAAGTGAGTAGGTGCTGTAGAGAACCTTACCATCCTTTTCGACGATCACCGCCACCTCTGCGCCCTGGTTGACGGTCCTATGACCTACTATCCGCTGATGTCCGGAGTTAAGCTCAACATACCCCGTACCGTCAGTGCGGCTGAGAGCTATCACTACGGCATCATCTTCTGCCAGCCTTCCGTCGTTATTGGAGTCCTCTTTTATGATCTCATAATACATCGCGCGGGTGGGATTATTCCTGTCATACCCTTCGCTTTCGCGCAGTTGAACAACAGTCTTGATCAGAAAATTATGCTTGGAGAATAACCAGTGCGCTTGTTTCAGCCCCTTGGTAAGAAACATGATGTTCCGCGTAGCTTCCGGATAATAGCCTGATGAAAACTTGCCGCCTTTTGGCTCTGTTTCGAGCCGCACGAACTGAACAGGCGCACCGTACACCTGCTCGATATTGCTCAATCGAAGTTTGACTTTTTCTGCACTGCCTTGTTCAGTCTTGTCTTGAACTTCGATCGACCGGTTCCTTTTCCACTGCGACTGCACAAAAATGGTCCATATCAGTCCTCCAGCAGCAAGCAATAAGACGCTGAGCAGCAGTACTGAATTTATGCGATTGATGACGACAAATATGCGGTTATTTTCATTCACGTTATCGTCTCCCCTTTTGAGGCTATAACAGTCGAGTTAACCCAACCTACGCCTCGACACAATCCATGCAGCGCGTAGTTGTCGGGTCAACGGAAAGCCTGCGAACATCCAGTTCTTCCTCGCAGACAAAACACCTGCCGTATTCACCGGCTTCTATACGACGCAAAGCACCGTCGATCTTCTGGAGGTGACGCTTGCGCCGCCTGGAGCCTTCCTGGGCCATTTGCTGGGCCTGCATGGCGCCCATGCGGGTAAGGCGGCCCATGCTTGCCTGATCAAGCTCCACCGGCTTCGTCGTCTCTTTTGCTGATTCTTCAAGGGCCTGAATCTCCGCTTGAAGACTGAGCAGCTTTTGTCTGAACTGTTCGATCTCTGATTCAATCATTTCTACGTGCAACCTTTCTACAACGCAATCACCGTTTGCGCTCAGCGACCGGCGAAGCCGGTCCGCTGGAGCGAATTGTTGGCAGTTTTTTCAACCGCGCACTGCTTTGCGACACATTCAAAAGTGTTATCGCGAAAGTAAAAGAGGAAGTGTTTGCCAACGCCGCTGCTCGGCCTAAGGATATTCCAATCTCCCGGGATATATAACAAGGCATTGTCGCCGGATACTATATAAAACTCACCCCATTTCGGGGCGAGTTTACTGAACCGACACTGACCACGATACCAGCCTTCATCGTTGGTTGGACCAAGGCGATACCGTTCGCAGCCTACGAAACGGAGAATTCCTGACTCATCCTCCTCGAATTCTTTAAATTGGAACGCATTTACATAGAAGGTCAGGAGAACGTCACTGCCGCTTATTTCCACCTTCGGTTCAGGTGCATTCGGCTCAGCGTTCCAGCCCTTATTGATCTGTTCAAACGTAGGGTTCATTTATGACCGCTGTCCAGATGATAGGCTGTATAACTCTATCATAGATCATATGAACGGTCAATATTGGCGGGATGATTCAGGGCGGGGGCATCTTGTTATTTACGTTGCGTTGTGGCTTCGTCGCACCTCTTTATAATCGCACCGTATCTTCGGGACTTTGTTTCTGAATTATGCCTTTAAAAGCCGGGGAAATCTACTATGCGAGCCACCGTTGAACTCCGGCAACTCAAGCTGCATTCTGGATTTCCCGGGCCTCGTACTCCGGGAACATGATGATAGCGGGATGGACAGCAAATGCTTTTGCGAGCTGCTCTGCGCGCTTTTTGCCGATATCCACTCTATCATTCTCCAACAGGCTGATATTGGTGGCGCTGATGCCGGAGTGCTTGGTAAGTTCCACCTGGGTCCAGCCCTTTAACTCCCGAAGCATCTTAATGACCTCGCCCGTCGTCAGCGTGGCATGCGCTTTTGCTGGAACAAATTCATTGCTCTTACGAACCTTCATGCGTCCTCCTAGTACTTATGCGGCGTTATCTCCAGGACAAGCACCGTAACTATTTCTTTTTCAACCGAATAGATGACCCGGTACTGCAAACTCAGGCGCGACGATCGCTGCCCCGCGTGATCACCCTTCAGTTTTTCATCATGAAACCCGGGAAACTCTCTCAGCTTGTCAGGGCCGTGCCGAAATACAATGCCTTTCCAAAGTTCATATTTCTTAATAACCGCCTGCGGAAGCTTGCGGCAAACCTTTTCAATGTCGTGATGCTCTCGAATGCGCCACATTACGACATATAATAACTTATTACATTTAATAAGTCAAGGCTGCTTTCCCACAGGGGCACCGGCCAAATCACAGACGCGCCTTCCATCGGGCAATAACACATTTTCTTTTGCGTTATCGGACATTATCCGATTTGATCCGCGTCCAATAACATTTTCTGGATACCTGGCCTGTGGGTTCAGGGCGCGGTTTTTCGCAATGCAACAAGTCGGGTTGTTTGCCAGCCCTTTCGGCTGTAGAAACCGAGGGTAGAGAGATTGTCCTTATCAGCCAGAAGCTGGATGCGAGTGAGGTGACGTGCGGCACACCAGGCATGGATTTCCGAGAGCAGGCGCGTGCCCATGCCCTGGCCGCGGAAGTCCTTATGCACGACCAGGTCCTCCAGGATCGCCGCATGGATGAAAAACTCCATTCCCCCCTCACCTCAGTCCTCTCCCCTTTGGGGAGAGGATTCCAAATGCTCCCTCGCCCCGTCCGGGGAGAGGGCCGGGGTGAGGGGCGATGCTGCACTTAGAGTGTCACATGCACATGACACTTCTTGGTGCAGGTGCGCGAGCAGGCCTCGCAGCCGATGCAGTTCCCGGGCCGCGCCACGGACATGACCTTGTTGCCCATGTCGTCGCCGAACTCGTCCTCGCCCTCGAAGGGCTTCTCGATCAGCTCCATGACATCAAAGCCGCAGACCTTGAAGCACCTGCCGCAGCCGATGCACTTATGAATGTCTATGGACTCGATGAACTGCGGTGTCCAGGACTTCCCGCCGCGGGTCGTTCCGGTAATTGTCGGCATAACGTCTCCTTATCAGCATAGGGCAAAGGGCGATATAAAGCATAGCGCATGGGGCAAGGCGCATAGGGTAGAATCTCTCTGCTCTCTGCTCTCTGCTCTCTGCTCTCTGCTCTCTGCTCTCTGCTCTCTGCTCTCTGCTCTCTGCTCTCTGCTCTCTGCTCTCTGCTCTCTGCCCTCTGCTCTCTGCCCTCTGCTCTCTGCGGTCTTCTCACGCTATCGCTTCTCCATTCCTCTCCCCGGTCCGCACGCGCAGCGCGCCGTCAATAGGAGAGACGAAGATCTTGCCGTCACCGCGTTTGCCTGACTGGTTCGCCTTTATGATGGCCTTGACGACCGCGGTGACCACGTCGTCGGGCACCACCAGGGTGAGCATCCGCTTCGGCACGTAGAGCGCCACCGTCGGCAGCGTGTGCTCCAGGGCGTAGGCGGCCGGCGTGGGCTTGAGCTTCGCGGATGTGCAGAAGCTGTCGGGCATCTCCGAGTCCATCTCGGCGCACATGGCGCCCTTCTGCTTTCCCCGGCCGTCAACGCTCTGGATCGTGAGCGAGGAATAGCCGATATCGTCCAGGGCTTTCTTGGTCACCGGGAGCTTGTCCCGGCGGATGATCGCGGTGATCTCTTTCATGATATTGCCTCCTCACTAATAATTGAGTCCGGCGCAGAGAGCATAGCGCATGGGGCATAGGGTTTTGCATTCCGCACTCCGCATTCCGAACTCCGCATTTCTACAATCCTGTTTCTCCCGTACGCACCGTGTACACACTCTCCACAGGGCTGATGAATACCTTGCCGTCGCCGATGAACCCCGTCCTCGCCTTGCCCTGGATCACCTCGAGCACCCGGTCCAGGTCCTTATCGTCCACAACGGTCATAATAAGGGTCTTGGGCAGCTCGTCGTAGTGCACCGGGCCCACGGTGAGGCCCTTCTGCTTTCCGCGCCCGAACACGGGCATCTTGGTGAGCGAGGGAAATCCCGCGCCCTCGAGCGCCAGGACCACTTCCTGCTCTTTTTCCGGCCGAATGAATGCTCTGATCATTTTCATGGCATATCCTCCTTAGTATTAACGCAGGCTAAAGCCTGCGACTACTCTGCTCCACTCCGAACTCCGCACTCCGAACTCCGCACTACTCCGTATTCATCGCTTTTCTGAGCCACGGCGGCGGTGACCCGCTGATCGTTGCCTTGAGCTGCGCCAGGGCGTCATCGATGGCCGTCACTTCCTTCACTTTCAAGGGCATCATTCCCTTCTTCACGAGCCGCGCCGCAGCCGGTCCGCCGATCTCGGTGAGGTACACAATGCGGCAGTCCGACAGCCTGTCCACCTTGGCCTGGACAAGGTCCTCGTGGACCTGGCCCTGCTCGCGCGTGGAGGTGATGGACGTGTCTTCACCATCGGCGAACTTCCGTATCTCCACGAACCGGGAGCCGTCCTTCGAGATATCGTAGACGGCGAACATGCCGGCCCTGCCGAAGTGGTCGTTGATGTTCTTTTCATCTGTTGTTGCAAATGCTATCTTCATGATAAACCTCCTTTGGAAATCCCCCTCACCTTAATCCTCTCCCCCAGGGGAGAGGGTTACTTTCTACCCCTTCTCCTCTTTGGGGAGAAGGCAGGGATGAGGGGTGCATGGCGATTTCAATGATTCTTCATCAGCAGTGTCCCCATATCATTGATCATCGCCAGTGTCCCGCGGTAACCTATGGTCACCCTGGCTGTGTGGCCCAGGACCTTGTAGACCGGAAAGCCCGTCTGGTACAGGGGCATGTTGAATTCCCGCGCCCTGTCCTCGCCGTGGGAGTTTGCGATCAGCAGATCGAAATGCCTGTTCACCGAGAAGAGGTCGCCGATCACGACGGACCCGGCGCGGATGTTGTCCGCGGCCTCCGAGAGGGTCGGGATCACAGCCAGATCCACGTTCGCCGACATCTCGTCCAGCACCGTGGATATCTGGACCGCATGGTCCGGCTCAAGGGCGATGCAGACCTTCCTGCTGCCGAAGTAGAAGTGCGCGTCCCGCATCCCGTCGACGAGCACGCGTCGCCGGCGGACGTATTCGTTGGGAATTGGCCTGCCGCTCACCTGCGCAAGGGTCTCCAGGAATTGGTCGGTCCCAGCCAGTCCCGCGGCGCTCTCGATGACCCTGTAAGCCACGCCGCATCGGTCACGCAACAGCTTTGCCGCCGGCTCCATGTTCGCTCCCAGTGCGATGGTGAGACCGGATGAGCCCATTGCACGGACCTCCTCCATGGTAATGCCTCCCGCCGAGAGGGGAGAAAAACCCTGTCTGCTCCCATCGAGAGCAGACAGGTCGGGGAGGATGAAGGCCCTCATGCCGAAGGACTCCACGGTGCTCCTGATCTCAGTGCAGTCCGCGGGCGTTAGGTGCGCTCCAGCAAGGATGTTTATTTGTTTTTCATCCGCACGCCGCATGGAGACCTGTCCCGATCCGATCGGGAACTCCGAACTTCCTACGATCGCCTCAACGGCCTTTGCATATCCCTTTTCAAGCCCGCCGTCATAATCGGGCGTGGGCACATGGATGATCCTGGTCTTTAGCGCTTTACTCCTGACCACCGACTCCTGACTCCTGACTACTGCTTTAACATCATCCCCCTTCACCTCCGCCAGCCCTGAGGTCAGCACGGCGAGCAGGTCAGGATGGTTCTTGTCGATGAAACCCCGGGCAACGGAGACGAGCGCGTCCTCGCTCCCCATCACCACGTTCTCAACGAAAAGCTTTGTCGTGGCAAGGGCGATGGGCTCCCGGAAGTGCTTGGTCAGCAGCACCTTGCCGAGGAATCCGCAGCCCTGGGCGCCGTGGATCAGCGGCAGGGCATTGTGCACTCCCTGCAGGGCCATGGCCGCGCCGATAGCCGGAGAGTGCTTCAGCGGGTTGATCACTATGCTATTCCCTGATCTGACCGTCGAGATCTGGTGCTCTTTTTCTCCTGACACCTGACTGCTGACTGCTGACCCCTTTCCATAAAACCGCAAACCATTGCTGATCTGCTCAGCCAGGTTAACGAGCCCCGCGTAGCCGGCGTAGGGTGTATGGCGCTCCTGGTTCACGTCAACAAAGGGAAATGATTCCTTGATGGCCAGGTACTGGTTCCTGCCGCCGGCGATCAGCATGTCTGCCTTCCGGTCCCGGAGCAGGTTCAGCAGATTCTTCGGCGTCACGTCCTCAACGAGCGGCGCGGCCGGTCCGAGGATCTGCTTCATTTTCTCCTCGTCCTCGAAAGTGCTCTTCTTCGTGCCAATGGCGACGACTTCGATGCCCAGGTCTATGAGGGCGGAGATGAAAGACCAGCTCTTCACGCCGCCGGAGTAGAGAACGGCCTTTTTGCCGCAAAGGTGTTCGTATGGCTGCAGGGCAGCGTTGAGCTTTTTCTCTTCGGATCTGATGACAGTCTCGACCTCATTGCGCAGGCTAAAGCCTGCGGCTACCTCTGACGTTTTCCATCTGTCTTCTGACATCTGAAGCTTTTCCGCTATCAACCGAAGCGCCTTCGCGATCTCGGTGCTTCCGAAGAAGGAAACTTCCACAAAGGGGATGTTGTACCGCCGCTCCATCTCCCGGGCCACGTTGATAAGGGCCCTGCCGCAGACCACGACGTTCAGTTTTGCCCGGTGTGCGTGGGTTATCTCCTCGAAGGTGGAATCCCCGGTGATGCGCGACAGCACCCGGATGCCCGCCTTAACCAGAAGCGGTTCCAGGAGCCAGAGGTCGCCGGCGATGTTGTACTCGCCGATAAGATTGATATCGTAATGGGTCGTGACCGCCGGTTCGCCGGTCCCGATCACGTGTTCGAGCAGCACCTCACCGGCGATCCGGTTTCCCAGGTTCTTGGGCCCCACAAACCCCGGCGCGTTCACCGGGATGACGCGGATCCCCAACTCCAGTTCGGCCTTTCTGCAGATTGCATCGATGTCTTCGCCCACGAGGCCGCTCACACAGGTCGAATAGACAAAGATCGCCTTGGGAGATGCGGCCTCAGTGGTCTGCACGATCGCCTGATACAACTTCTCCCCTGAGCCGTACACGATGTCGATCTCGCTCATGTCCGTGGTGAAGCCCATGCGATGGAGGGGCCTGGCGCCGTTTGCCCCAGCCTTCGCGAGCGTGCCGCGGCCTTCCCAGGAGTTCCCGCAGCAGGCAATGGGGCCGTGCACGATGTGTGCCGTGTCCGCAATGGGCTGCAGCACGATCATTGCCCCGTCAAAGGCGCAGGACTCGCCGCCCCGCGAGCGACATACTTTATGCTTGTCGTCCGTGGAGCAGCCGTCGGCTGTGAGTTTATCAATCGTGGTTGTCATAGTCGCACCAATCCCCCCTCACCTTGGTCCTCTCCCCCTGGGGAGAGGATAAACGTCATACTCCCTCGCCCCTGCGGGGAGAGGGTTGGGGTGAGGGGCTGATTTACCGGATCACATCAAAACTCGCCGAACCCTCGGTCTTCCGGTCCAGTTCGTCCAGCACCGTGTTCACCAGCATGGTCACCAGGTTCAATGCTCCCTGGTATCCAATGATCGGCTGGCGGTGCAGATGATGCCGGTCGAAAATCGGGAACCCGATGCGGACCAGCGGCGTCCCCGTGTCCTGCGTCAGGAACTTTGCATAGGAGTTGCCGATCAGGACGTCCACGGGATCGGTGAACAACAGGGAGCGCAGATGCCACATGTCCTTGC
Source organism: Nitrospirae bacterium GWC2_57_13 (assembly GCA_001805055.1). Taxonomy (GTDB): domain Bacteria; phylum Nitrospirota; class UBA9217; order UBA9217; family UBA9217; genus GWC2-57-13. Next base: position 10,411 of record MHDZ01000067.1, on the reverse strand, counting down.
CCGCGTACACTTTGCCGTTCCCGCCAAAGGGGCTCGACGCCAGCAGTTCGTTCGCTTCCGCCTCGAAATGCTTGTCGCCGTTCGTACAGACGACGTGCACCGGTTCTCCGCCCATCTCCATGATGAGACTCATCATACCAAGCAGGATGTCCGGATCGCCGACAAGGGCGAACCGCTTCCCGTGCACATAGGGATGGGAATCGACCATGGCGTCCACGACCCTGCCGCGCTCTGCTTCCACCTCCGCCGGGACCGGCTTGCCCGTCAGTTTCGAAAGCTCTGCAAAGAACGCATCAGTGTTCCTGATGCCGATGGGCGAAAGCGTGAGCGTCTTCTGGCCCCACTCCTTCTGGATGTAATCCGTGGTCTTCACGGTCGAATACTTCTGGAGCGCCACCGTGGCCAGTGCGTTCACCCCGTCCATTGCGTCAGGGATCGGGGTCCCGCCGGGGTAGAGCTTGTACTCGCCCGAATTCGGCGAGTCGAACGTATCGCTCACATCCGCAAGCACCGTTGCTTCAATGCCCATCATAGCCATAAGCCGTTTGATCTCTTGGTAGTTCCCGGTATAGGTATCGAAGCCCGGAATGATGTTGATCTTCCCGTTCGCTTCGCCTTTCTTGCCCGCCCAGAGCGCTTTCAGTATCCCCTTCATCATGTTGTCATAGCCCACGATGTGCGAACCCACAAAGCTCGGGGTGTTCGCGAACGGGATGAGCAGGTCCTGGGGAACGATGCCCTTCTCCTTCGCCGTCTTGATGTAGGCGTTCAAATCGTCGCCGATCACCTCCGCCATGCAGGTCGTTGAGACCGCTATCATCTTCGGCTTGTACAGGGCATAGGCGTTCTCCAGGCCTTCGAGCATGTTGTTCAGGCCGCCGAACACCGCGGCGTCTTCCGTCATCGATGTCGAGATCGCGGCAAAGGGCTCCTTGAAATGCCGGCTCAGATGGCTCCGGAAGTAGGCCACGCAGCCCTGGGCGCCCTGCACGAAGGGCATGGAACCTTCAAAACCCGAAGCGCAGAACACCGCGCCGAGGGGCTGGCAGGCCTTCGCGGGATTGATCTTGACGTTCTCCCGCTTGAAATTGAGCTCCTTGTACTCCTCGGTCTTGGTCCAGTCCGAGATCTCCCTCACCTTCTCAGCAGGCCAGGGGTTCTCGAACTCCTTCTTGCGTTCGAACTGCTCTTGATAGTCCTGCTGTTTGAATAGCTCGCTATGGTCTCTGATTTTCATGATATTCTCCAAAATTGCATTGTGCATAGCGCATGGAGCATAGGGTCGTGTTTCTCTGCTCTCTGCTCTCTGCCCTATGCTCTCTGCCCTCTTCCCTATGCTCTCTGCCGCCTTCCCTATGCTCTCTGCCGCCTTATCAACCCCCACGTGGGGCTGTTCACCGTCATGTCCATGTCCCGGGCAAAGACCGGGAACCCGTCGAACCCATGGTACGGTCCCGAGTAGTCCCAGGAATGCATCTGCCGGAACGGCACGCCAAGCTTGTGATACGTATACTTCTCCTTGATGCCGGAACCGACCATGTCAGGCTTCAGCCTGCGGGTGAATTCTTCCATTTCATACAAGGTGGCGTCATCCATGATCACTGCGCCTTCCTTCATATCCGGGTAGGTGCGCTTGTAATCGTCGCTATGGCCGAACTCGTAACCCGAGGCCACGACCTCCATGCCCAGGTCCTCGTAGGCGCCGATAGTGTGGCGCGGCCGGAGACCTCCGACATAGAGCATCACCTTCTTTCCGTCAAGCTTGGGCCGGAACTGCGCAACGACCTTTTCCATGAGCGGCGTGTACTTGGCTATGACCGCCTCGGCGTTCTTCTGGATCTTCTCGTCGAACTTTCCGGCGATCTTTCTGATGCTGTCAAAGGTCTTGGTCGGACCGAAGAAATTGAACTCCATCCAGGGAATGCCGTAGTTCTCTTCCATGGTCCGGCAGATATAGTTCATGGACCGGTAGCAGTGGATCAGGTTCAGCTTGGCCTTGCTCGCAATGCCAAGCTCGTTGATCGTCGAATCGCCCGTATACTGGGCTATGACGCGGAGTCCCATCTCCTCAAGGATCTTGCGCGAAGCCCAGGCATCGCCGCCGATGTTGTAGTCGCCGATCAGGTTGACGTCATAAGGTGTCGTCTTTTCGAGCGTCCCCTTGCCGAGCACATAATCCTTGATCGTATCGTTCGCGATATGGTGACCCAGGGACTGGGACACACCGCGGAAGCCTTCGCACCGTACCGGCACGATCGGGATGTTGATCTCCTTTGCCACGCGCTTCGAGACCGCTTCGATGTCATCGCCGATGAGACCCACGGGGCACTCGGACAGAATGCCGATGCCGCGGCCGAGCGGGAAAAGCCCGCGCAGTTCCTTGATCGCCAGATCGAGTCCTTTGTCGCCGCCGTACACAATGTTCTTTTCCTGGAAGTCCGTCGTAATGTGCATGGTGCCGAAAGCATCGATCCCGGTCTGACCGTTGTAGTAGTTCCTGCGCGACCACCAGGAGTACTGGCCGCAGCCGATGGGGCCGTGGCTGATAGTGATCTGGTCCTTCACCGGTCCCCAAACCACGCCCTTGGCTCCCGCGTAAGCGCAGCCGCGCACGGTCATGACGCCGGGACGGGACTTCACGTTCGACTTCACCTGGCAGGTAGTGCACTGCCCTGTGGGGTCGTTCGCCGCGAGATGCTTGGCCCGCTCCTTCTTCGATTTCTCCGGATATGCATCCAGGATCTCTTCGATCATTTTTTGAGTATCTTTAATGGTTGTGCTCATGGGGGCTCCTTCTCTAAGATCGGGAAGGTAAGATGGTAAGAGGGAATGAGGGTAAGAATGAATTGCCTTTTCTTTCCTTCTTTACCTTCTTTCCTTCCTACCTTCTTAACTTCTCACCTTCCTACCTTCCAGCCCTACGCGACGGCCTCTTCCTTCTCCATGATGCCGAAGTCCATCAAAAGCAGCTCCAGCTCGTCCATGGTGATCGGCGTGGGGATCACGAAGTTCTTGTTATCTGCTATCTTCTTGGCCAGCGTCCGGTACTCGTCTGCCTGCTTGTGCTCAGGGGCATATTCGATCACGGTCTTTCTTCTGAGTTCCGCGCGCTGGACCTCATTGTCCCGGGGCACGAAATGGATCATCTGGGTGCCGAGCTTGCTGGCCAGCTCCGAGATCAGTTCGTACTCCTTGTCCGTCTCTCTGCTGTTGCAGATAAGGCCGCCGAGCCGCACGCCGCCGCTCTGAGCATACTTGAGCACGCCCCGTGAGATATTGTTCGCCGCATACATGGCCATCATCTCTCCCGAGGTCACGATGTAGATCTCCTTGGCCTTGCCTTCCCGGATCGGCATGGCGAACCCGCCGCAGACCACGTCGCCGAGCACGTCGTAGAACACGAAGTCCGTGTCGTCGCCATAGGCGCCGTTCTCCTCCAGGAAGTTGATGGCCGTTATCACGCCGCGGCCCGCGCAGCCCACGCCCGGCTCAGGTCCGCCGCTTTCCGCGCACTTGATGTCCTTGAACCCGCGCAGCAGAACATCGTCGAGTTCGAGGTCTTCCACTGTTCCCTTTTCACGAGCCATGTCCATGACCGTGTTCTGGGCCTTGCGGTTCAGGATGAGCCGCGTGGAATCCGCCTTGGGATCGCAGCCGATGATCATGCACGTGTGACCCGCCTCGGCCAATGCCGCGACGAGGTTCTGCGTTGTCGTTGACTTCCCGATGCCGCCCTTGCCGTAGATCGCTATCTGTCTCATGGTATCCCCTCCTCTAGGATTAACTGTCTCTCGTTTCGTTCGCAAACCGATGTTGACACTGATGAACCTAAAAACACTATTGGATGCTGATCAAATCTGATCACATCTGATAACGGCGATGAAGTCACCTGTGTTTCCGTTTCCTGCCAACCGTTTTTCAGAATGATGCGCCTTCGTCAACGTTCTCTGTCGATGTATATAGCAAGGGGCATGCCAGGAGGAGAGCGGACGTTAAAGCAGTGAAAATAGCATATTTAGAGGCATTTTTTACAGCAGACAAAGCAAGAGAACGAAACAGAGGAATGGCTTACGCATGATAATTAGGCGTGTGATACAAATTCAGGCAGTCGGGGTGAACGAAGGGGCGCAGTGCGGAGGTTATTTTTTGATGAGATGCAACGAAGAGAAAACGTTCCGGGCAGGTTGCGGGATATGGAAGCAAAGAATGCCGACGGATCGTTCAGGACGACGAGCCACTAAACGACCTTAGCACAACAATTGGCCTGATCAGCAACGCTTTTCCTTGGGTTGATCCGCCGCCGAGAATCAAACGGCTTCGTTACGCTTTATGGCCTCGCATTTTCTATAATAAGCGATTTATATGACTCTGCAACAGGACCTTTTTCACCGTCGTAGAAGATGGTTATGTTATTACTGCCGAACGATACTTCTATAGAGCTGCTTGCAGTAAGTACATCTTCTACGTATAGCTTGACCAAGTATTTTTCCTCTTTATACTTCTCATGAAACGCCCGGCCAACAATAACGAAATGATTATCATCTTTATCGAATGAATAGTACGCATATAAATCTCTGGCCGGGTCATAAGCAATAATGTCACTTAGCTGGACATTAAAGCCTGGATTGGTGACCTGGAATAATTGAGAAGTCTTGTACCCCATGCCGGCCCAGGAGATTGCAAAAACTGCATCTCCATACCAGTCGACCCCGAAGTGTTTGCCAACACGCTTGGCTTGCACAATTACCGGAGGCGCTTTGGTCTTTCTGTCATAGAGCCACACGAGGGTCTTCTCAAATGGTTCATCGTAACCGATCACGACCCATCGCCTGCCAGACGACTCACTGAAAGAGACGAAAGATTCATCATCAATATTCTTGATCTCTTTTGATCGGATGGCGTGGCCAAATACCTGAAGTTCGCCATCACGAAGTGTATAAAGAACTTCGACGTTCTGGGAAAGTGTCGGCGTGAATGCAATAATGGTCGCAAACAAGAGACTGGTAATCATAATTTAGAACCTTAAACAGCGAATTCACTCACTACTAAGAGATTGTACTTGTCGTCCAGCAACGGCATGCGGTGATACGCCGGGTGGGGTCAATTACTTCAAATCGAATAGATCCTTGAGCGCTTGTTCGAGCGACGTCATGTCTCTTTGAGAAAGCTTTCCCAGTCTCTTCAGAACCAGCGTCTGCTCGATTGTCGACAGGGCGGACTTGATGGCGGACGGTTTTAACAGGCCGGCGGTCTGCCAGTCTTGCACCAGACATTCTCCGATGCCGGCATACTTGTCCACCTTGCTTGTTATGGCGAGAATTATTATATCGAGGGATGATTCATTGTGCAATGAGGAACTGATGACGACCGCAGGCCTTTTCTTGGCAGCGGCCTGATTCGAAAACGGGAAGGGCACGAGTACTACATCGCCCCGCTTATAGGGTGTCATACACCGCGTCCTCATCATTATCCCATATTCTTGCAAGCGTGCGCTCCGAGATCCTCTCCGAGGCAATGATCAGATCGCGCTTCTCTTTCTTGAGCTCCAGGAACCGGATAAAATCGAGGACCTCATCCAGAACATTCTCCGGCAGCTTGTCTACTTCCTTCTTTATCATATCTTTGACGGTCATTGCATTGTCCTCCAACCATGAAAAGCGCTGGCCCTGCGAAGGTAAGAATACCTGAACCTTGAAGATAAGATAGAACAGTTCCGGTTAAAAATCAATACCTTTGCAAAATTGGAAGATTGTCCTTCTCCGTTGTCTGCAGGTGATAGAGTGAGACATTGCAGCGCATCAGGCGCAGCAGATATATCAGAGGGCCTTCTCCAGGTCCTTCAGGTAATCGATATGCCTTGTTTCCTGGGCGAGCATCTCCTCGAAAATGGCCTTCTCACCGGCATCAGCCGACTTTTCCGCCAGCGTACGATAGAGATTCTGGGCTTTGGTTTCAAGCGTATGGGCATAGGCAACAGCGTCTCGGTTCGACTTCAATGCCTTCTCATCAAAGAGCTTCGGGGCCGGCGCTATCTTGACGCTCGACTCCACGTGCGTGGCCGCGATCTTGCTGCTGAAATCCCGGTATCCCATAAGCTCGCGGCCTTCCGACGAGGCGCGGTACAGAAAATCAAGATAGCGCAGGTGCCGGTCTTCCATGTCGCGAAGCGCCTCGAACATCTCCTTGGCCAGCGAGCCCTTTGCCCGCGATGCAACAAAGGCATAAAACTCACGCAGGCCTTTTTCAAGCGCCAGCGCCTCGGTGATCGCCCCGGCGATCCCTTCTTCACCCGTTTTCATACTGATACTCCCTTTCTTAATAAATAAACCGTTTCACGATCTTCAACAACGCCGGGGTCTTATAAAGCGAGCACCATATGGATCGTCATGGCGAGCTCGTCCTTGTGTTCAGCATACACGGGACAGGCCGGGCACTGCTCCTTCATGATCTTCTTCCAGCGGGCGCGCTCGTCATCTGGCAGGGACGTGATAATGAAGCTCCAGTCCACCTGCCAGCAGCCCTTGTTCTCGTTATAGGCCGGGCAGGGCGTCTCGCCCCGCTTCTGACCCTTGACAAAACAACCCGGATTTGCGTCCCAGCACATGGCGCCCATAATGTCTACTCCTTGCCGTTTTGCTGTATCCGAAGGCGCGGACTAATACGAACGAAATAAATATTGTTATATCTCGGCACGCCCCCCCTCTCCCAACCCTCTCCCCTATGGGGAGAGGATACAGGTGAGGGGCAAAGCCGTAACAAATCCAAATACGTTTGTATTAGAAGCCCGCCCTGGCGGATCGAGAGCCAATAGGCTGGCCCGCCTTGCTCTCTTCCATCGCCTTCCAGCCGCGCTTCAGGATGCATGGGGTCATCAGCAGGGCCGACACAGGATCAGCCCACCACCATCCGAACAGTATGCGCGAAGCAGCGCCCAGGACCAGCATCCCCGCAAGAACAGCGGTCGCGAGCGTTTCGGAAGCCCTGGCGCGCATCATTACGCTTGCCAGATCGCGGGCGCTTCGATACTTCAGGACCGCGACGGTCACCAGAGCTAGCAGCGCAACGCCGGCAAAGGCGGCTGACGCCGTAACGCTGCTCGGCCGTTCATGATAGAACAGGCGCGAGCCTGCGTCGCTGACTATATACAGCGCCACAAGAAAATACATGACGCCGAGGCCGAAGAACAGATTGCGTTCAACAACGGAATGGGCATCTTCGTCGCTCCGGCCTCTCTGCTCCTCGCGGAACCGCAGCGACAGCAGCGCCTGCGGCGCAGTATCAACAAAACAGGCAAGGGAAAACGCGACAAGCGCAATCGACCCCGTATACACGCCAATGACCGCGGCCCCTGTCGCCGCCGCAACATCCACTGCAATGGCCGCATAGAGAAGCAGCAGGGCCTTGCCTACCTGAAGTATTCTTTCCACGGGGTCCTCTCCCTGACGAACTGCATCAGGCCTGGATCGGCTTCGGGCGATCGCCCGGACCGCATACACTTTCAATTCTATCCATCCCGCAGCCTATTGTCAACAGCGGCGCGGGGCCTGATCTGTCAGGACAGACGGTTCGACAGAAAGGCACCGAACTTCCGGTCCACCTGCATAATATGGTCCACGATCCAGTCCACCACGATCTGGTTCGTTGTCACCGAAAGATCGTAGGAAACGCCTTTGATCCGCGGCGCTGCCGCCTCCTGCTGGAGCTCGGCGAGGTTGGCAAGATATGCGGCGTGCTGCTTCTGATGCTCCGCAAGACCGCCATAGGATGATTCCTTCATCGCGCGCTCCTCGTCAGCGAAGTGCGTTCGCGAATACTCATCAAGAAAACGGATCGTTGCATCTATTTCATCCTTGCATCGCGCCTGTTTAATGGCCGCCACAAGAGCGTTGATCCTCCGGAACAGCTCCCGATGCTGTTCATCAACGGCCTGGATCCCTGTTGCCAGGTCTTCCGTCCACTCCATGCACGCCCCCTTCCGCCAACACAGAATTGAAAATTGGAGATTGCAAATTTATTCAGGCCGCTTTCACCATCACTTCACACGCTCCCACACCGCGGTCCTGCCGATGAGCGAGATGCCGATGTAACCCCGGAGATCAAGCCGCTCGGGCGATACAAGGGTGATCTTGCTGCTGTAGGTCTTGCCGTTCTTCGGATCATAGATCTTTCCGCCTTTCCAGCGATCGTCCCCAACAAAGGAAAGGCCATGCACGATCCGGAGGCCGACGACCGGAATCTTTCGGAGGGCCGGATCCGGATTATTGTGGTCGAGCTTCGCTGTGCCCGGCACGCCTTCCCTGGAGTCCGCCGGATAGTCAGGCTCTTTGAGCCACACGATCCTGCCGCAATACTCCTGACCGCACTTGTAGAGCTCGATGTGGGCGTCCTTTTCCTGGTTCCACCAGACACCGACGATGGCGTCCGCTCCTCCGGCAGAGTATACCGTTGCCGGAAGCAGAATGCAGAAGAGCATGAACCACCGTGAATATGTTCTCATAGATCCTCCTTGAACCAGCTCTGACAGGACCCGCCAAATACCGGCGCCGCCTAAGGGGACAGGGACAGTCCCTCGCTGACTGTTACATCTTCATGAGCTTTTTAACAACGCGAAGATTCTTCGGATCATCCTCTTCCGTCTCTTTCGGCGTTTCCATGATCTTCGGCACGTCCCGGAACGCGGGATGGTTCAGGAACAGCCGGAACCCTTCCTCGCCGATCTTCCCTTCCCCGATATGCCAGTGCCGGTCCACGCGGGAATCGAAGTCGCGCAGGCAATCGTTCAAATGGACACCCCGCAGCCTGTCAAGGCCAACCGTACCTTCAATAACTCCGGCCAGCGCGTCAACGCCCTGTTTCGTCCTGATATCATATCCTGCCGCGAATCCGTGGCACGTATCGTAGCAGAGGCCGACCTTCGATGGGTCCTTCAGCCGGTCCATCACCTGCCTGACCTGTTCGAGCCGGTAGCCCATGTCGCCCTTCTCGCCCGCGGTATTCTCCAGCAGGATCGTTGCCTTCAGCGGATGCAGCTTCATGGCCATGTTCAGGGCCGCCGCTACCTGCTCTATCATCCACTCCTCTTCCTGTCCGCTGGCCGAACCCAGGTGGGTAACCAGATACTCGGCGCCAAGCTTTTCCGTCCGCTCCAGATCGATGACGAACTGCTCTATGGATTTCGCGTAGAGGTCGGGCTTTTTGGACGCCAGATTGATGAGATAGTTCGTGTGCACAAAGACAGGGCCGATGTCCCACTGCTCCCGGAGACGTTTGAATTCGGCGACATCAGCCTGGTCCATGGGCTTCACGGTCCAGCCGCGCGGGTTTCGGCTGAATATCTGCATGGTCGTGCAGCCCGACTCGTAAGCGCGCTGAACAGCCAGGGAAAAACCGCCGGATATGGAAACATGGAAACCGATACGCATGGATCTCCTTATGACGCGTCAGCCTGTCTGATCTTGGAAGAATAACTATAAAAAATTTTGGCCGTCATGATGGCAGGCTTTGTTGGCATTGTCCTCGGGATAATCGACGACAAGTACGATCTTAATCCGTATCTTCGCTTCGGCGCACAAATTATCTGCATTTTAATTGTGATTTTTGGCGGTGTTCAAATAGATTATATTAACCACCCTTCGGGAATCGGAGTTTTACCCTTAACCAAAATCTTCATTAATTTTGGTCATAACTTTTCTATCCAACCCTTGAGTTTTCTTTTGGCCTTTTTTTGGATTCTCTGGAACATGAATATGATTTCTTGGAGCAATGGCGTCGACGGTCAGTTCCCGCTTATTACCACCGTCGCCGCCTTGGTCATTGGCATCCTGGGTCTTAGCGATGTAAACCAGCTAAGAACTTCAACCATCGCTTTTGCAGTTGCCGGCGCGGCACTGGGGACGCTTCCTTTTTCCTGGTATCCTTCCAAAATTCTTTACGGCTTTGGTGCCACGGCTATTGGATTGGTTCTTTCCTCACTTTCTATCCTCAACGGCACTAAGGTAGCCACCACTCTGCTGGTTCTCTTAGTCCCCTCCCTTGACGCCATTTTGACAATTGTCCGAAGAATTAGAAGCGGACGGGCGCCGTTTTGGGGAGACCGATCCCACCTTCACCACAAGCTTCTCGACCTAGGGTTAAGCCATCGCCAAATTGCCCTCTTCTACGGGTTAGCCGGGGTATTGCTTGGCTCGATCTCCATCGTTTCCTCTGGTCAGGGCAAGTTAATAGCCATCATTACCGCCAGTGGGGGCTTTGTTTTTTTCTTAACTTTGCTTAACTATTTACCCGAAATAAAAAATGGCAAACCTCAAGGAGATTAAAAATAGTCTTATAAAATTTGATGGCCGCTTGTGGTCGATACTAAAATCGATCAGGCCCCGGCAATGGCTTAAGAATTTCGCCCTTTTCGCTCCGG